>JAFSCH010000109.1 GCA_017436865.1 Lachnospiraceae bacterium | reverse complement strand
GAATATGTAAATTTTGAAGGTATCACAAGTGCGCTTTCCACTATTGCATACTTACATATATCTTTACATTGAGATAAAATTTCAAGCAAAATCTGCCCTCCGAGCGACAGTCCTCCAATCATTAAAACAGAACCACCCAATTTGCTATTTACAAATTCTATAATCTCCAAAGCATTATTCTCTATCGTCGTAAACTGCTTATCACATCCTGCATGACCATCTAATATAGGCAAAAACACATGATAATCCGTTTGCAGTTTTTCAGCAACTTCTTTGTAATTCCACCATGATAAACCGCCTCCGTGTAAGAGGATAATTACATCATTATTTTCTTTTCCATATTCTACATAATTCAACGTCTTTCACCTCGCTGCAAACTTCAAATTCTACATCTTCTTCTCAAAGCGAAACATTCCTTCATTTCCATCACCCACAAAATTCCATGGCATATTAGGGTCTGGATTTTTTTCATTCCAAAACTCCACGATATGAAATCCACACTTATTCACATAAAAATGAATATTTCTCTTTTCAAAATACGGTGTACAAGTTTCCCACACTTTGGTCTGTGGATGCAATCTTTCAATTTCATCCCACATTTTCTTCCCTATACCTTTACTTTGAGTGCCATATTTTACATAAAGAAAATCCAAATGATTATGTTGTGTTTCTTCATCAATTACGACAACTGCTCCACCGACAATCTCATCATCTACAACTGCTTTATAGGCAACTGATCCTTTTGTGGTCAAAGACCTATTTATATCTTCTTCTGGTAAAATAGTTTCTTCTGTCTTACCAAAATCTTCTTCAAAGCCTTTTTGAAATGCCTCCTGCATATCTTTTTTATATTGTTCTAAATCACAATTCTTTACCACCACAAACAAAAAACTCATCGTATTCTCACCACCAAATTTATATAAATCTCTATCTCATACAAATGAACTTCTGTCAATTTAGAGTTCCTTAATAGCCCCATTATCAAAATAATAAATATTTTCTCTTTTATAACCATATTTTGAATTTGGAACACTTATATGTGGCTCAAACGTAAAATAAGAAACAGCGCCAAGGGCTATTTTGTTTCCCTTCTCTATGTAAACTCTGTCATTTTTCTTTTTCACAATAAAATGCCCCAAGTTACCCATAAAATCAAGATTTATATACCCTTTTTCTTCTATAACGCTATTGATATAATAGTACAATTCTTCAAATGTTGTTTTAGGAATAACAAATTTACACATTTCCTGATGTAAATATTCCTCCATCAGCAATCCATTCTTCCATTCATCATTGGACACATTATCACATTCAACAACTTTTCCATTTTCAATAATAATTGTTCTTGCATAATCGCCCCATATATCTCCGTTTTGTGGGCTCAAATCAATTGTAATAATATCATTTTCTGCAATAACTCTATGACTTGTAGAATATTCCTTTCCTGAAACAGATAATGTAGTTTCTTCCCCTGAAAAAATAAAAGCTCCTACATCCCAATACCAAAAAGAGTCGGCTCCTAATTCCATCATTTTTGTTTCACACATATTCCTTATTTCAAGCAATGTCATATTGGGCTGTATATTATCTTTAATAAATTCAATTGTTATTTTAGCTATATTCTGTACATCTTTATATTGCATAACTCTCTCCGTCATATTCTCAATCACTGCCAGTTATCTATCAATATAGCTCTACATGGTGAACCGTCTGCACCAAACAAATTCAGTGGTGCAGCATTTAAAAAGTAAATGCCTTCTGAAACCTCTGCCAACCGGATTCCTTCAAGCAAGATAACATTAGAACTTAAAAGAACTTGGTGCACTGCCATTGGTGCATCTTCCGGTCCAACTGTCTGAGATTCATTTCCCAGAAGTAAAACTCCTCTAGAGGCAAATACTTTAGCAGCTTCCAGCGAAACTTCTGCAGGCCCTTTAATCAGAATTCTTTTCACCGCTTCCGGGTTTTGTACTTTCGCTTTTTCAATTATTTCTATCGCATCATTAACGGAGACAATCCCGTGATGCTCTGCCACATAAGCCATTCCCACAAATGTTTCTAGACATATAGCATCCACCGTTTTTCCGTCTCTAATAAAATGAAACGGCGCATCTATATGTGTGCCGTTGTGAGCGCACATACTAAATGCCGTCAGATTATACAATTCACCTTTTTCCATTAAACTAATAGCCTTTTTTTCCGGTAGCGGATCACCTGGATATACCCTGCAACTGAAAACTTCTTGGGAAATATCGTAGATTTTCATCACTTGCCTCCTCAAAATGCATTAGCATTTCATCATGTAATCATTCTTTTATCTCAACTTTTCCGCAATTTATAACTTCAATAAGCTTTTCAATTGCTTTATCAATCTCATTACCTTCCCATCCTAAATGCCAACCTTCTTCTGAGATAGTGTCGGTAATAATATATATTGCTGTAGCAGAGCATTTTCGATATTTGGCAATTGTAAAAAGTCCAACACCTTCCATCTCTACGCACAATGCCCCTTTTGAACGATAATCAAGAACTTGTTCCCACGTTTCACGATATCCTGCATCCGTTGTCCAATGTTTTCCTCTGATTACAGAAATTCCATTTTCTTCTAGCATCTGTTCCATTTCATTTGTTAAAGATGCTGTTGTCTCAATAAAATCATAGTCAAAACCATATAATCTGGCCACTGCAGTATCGTTATATCCTCCATCGGTAATAATGATATCTCCTATATTCACATCCTGATTTATTCCACCGGCTAATCCTACATGAACAAACTCCTCAACGCCACCAGCTACTAAATCTTCCGCTTGTGTAGCAATTCCCGGCGAGCACATTTTTCCTTTCGCAAAACCAATTTGTGGATTATTTTTTAGTATATATAACGAACCGCCTAACGGATATTTGTATTCTCCATATCCTTTTTCAATCATTGCATCATAAATTCCATCTGCTAACAAATATACTCTTTTAGGAACTTGCATCGTTTCAATGTCAAAGCCTGCATTCTTCAGTTCTATTCTTACTAGCTCTTTCGGATCTGTCATCACTCGTTCTGTCATCATTTTTCTCCTACTTTTTCTGCAAAATACTCTTTATCTTCAATTTTTAGTAACATTAAAATCTTCCTTTATGTATATCAATCTCTATCCCATACGTATCGTCAATCAGCACATAATCTACGTTATACTCTTTTGCAAGTTTCATAAACTGCGCATTGTCCTTTAACACACTTTCCACTGTGCAGTAATCATCATCCAATCGACTTTCAATGACATTTGCATAGCTCTTTATATCTGCAAAATAATTTCTTATGTACTTTTCACTCATAACGAGGCAATAATATACGATGCTGTCAAGATATTCCTGCTCAAAGTCTTTTTTCCAATCAAAAGGAATATAACAGCCTTCCACTATTAAATTCTGCTTATTTTCAATAGCTGTTTTAACCATTTCACGAACAATCGGCCACAGATATGCCGTTAAATCTTCATCCTTACTCATTGGTGTAAGCTCCGTATATCCGCTACGAATCAGTCCCATTTTTAAATGGTCTATGGATAAATAAGGATATTGATATTTTTCTAATAGTTTTTGCGCAAGAGCTGTCTTGCCTGTGTGTGAGGCACCTGTAATAAAAATAATCATTGGTATTTCTCCTCGTTCTCTACTTTTTCTCTTCTAAGCCATATAATTCATTTTAAGGATACTTTTTGCATACATCCTCCGAACCGGAAGTTCTTATAACACCTTTTCCTGTCACAACATCCTGACGTTGTCGAAAGGTATCTGCTATAACTCCCATATCTGTTCTTGGCGCATTACTGTTTCTGCCCCACCATCAACCAATTTTGCTTTATTCAACTTAATGCTATTCCCCTTCCCTCACTTGTTGAAGCTTACCACTTATCCCAATGAATTCGCTCTTTGACATCTATCTGCTTCTGCTTTACGATATCTGCATCTGTCTTTGCTTTGCCTATTCCAATAAAACAAGGCATAAGATAATCACTTGGAAAACCTAATACCTCTTTTGCATATTCATCTTCATTGCCAAGCGGAATTCGCAACGTACATGCATATCCTTCTGCTGTTGATGCAAGGAAAAGACATGACCACCCTGATAACGCTTATGCTGCAAATGGCTCATTTTATCATACTCCATATATATCGAACTAACTTTTTGAACAATATATGAAGCATCTTTTGAATACTTATCATCATCACTAGAAACAATCAGTAAGTGCCTTGGTGCTATGCATGCAACCAAATCATCAATATCATATTTTTGAGCAAAGCCGGGAATTACACTTGCCATTTCTATTCCTACACCATTTTGCATTCTATTTTTGTAAGTACATGCGCTACCACTTGCACAACTAAAAGATATTCTTTCGTCTAATGCAGAAAGAAATAATACTGTATTTCCACCATAAGAATGGCCTAATGTGCCGATTTTTTTATTATCAACATACTCTAATCCTGCAAGAAGGCTGATTCCATTCATTGCATCATCTAGTACCTTCTTCATCAAAATTTCGCCTCGAAGAATACGATAACACATTTCATCAAAGTGCTGCCAAAAATCAAACCCTTCCACCATCGGATCTTTGCGTCTATCTTCAAAACATATAGAGTCAGGCGCTAATACAACAAACCCTTTTTGGGCCAAAACCGGTCCAAATGCTTGTAATGGATTACCTGCCAAACCACAAACTTCACTCTTTCCTAAATGATGCTCTCTATTATGTTGATGGTTAATAAGTATTGCCGGATTATGTTCAAGAATCTCCGGAAGTAACAAATAAGCTCTTACTTTATCTCCATAAGAATCATATTCTATCAATTGCCTTGTATAACCCTCTTCTTTTATCGACTCTAAAACTACGTATTGGATATTTGATTCAGAATTTGGTAAGTCAACTCCTATTATTTTTGCTATTTCTTCTCTTAATCCCATCATACCTTGTTGTCCTTAATATTTACATTCTCTTTATTTCTTTCGAAAGTAATACATTCATCTCCGGAATCAACTTTCCAACATCCTTCGGATAATGAGCATCTGATGCCGTTATTATAGAAACATCATGAAGTTGCATATACTTTAACATCTCTTTATTCATTCCTAATTCCTTGTCATCGTAATTTATAGCAAGTCCACTACTTTCTTCTACATACATGGCATTTGCTTTCAATGCACAAGCAATATTGTCATACTCTTTACTAAAATCTTCCTCCGGATATGCACCAAAACATTGCAAAGAATTGGGATGACTCAATCCGGAAAACAATTTACTTTGTACCAATTTATACATAATCTCATAATAACGCGTATACAATTTCTTCAAGTCATAATCTTTCTTATCCCAACGTTGTTTTAAGTGGCTAAATGCCCAACCATCAATAAAGTGAATAGATCCTGCCAAAAAGTCGAAAGAATATAATGATTTTATTTTTTCAATGTCTTTCTCATGCTCCGGTGAATAGCATACCTCCAAGCCAAACTTTAGTTTAACAGGAAATGTTTCTTTTTTCTTTTTCTCAAACCAGCTTCCCTGATACGCATTGTATTCAGCCATCTCTGTATAAAGACTTTGACACTCCTGAAACAAATGTGTATGCTCTAAAAAATATATTTCTTTCGACAAAACGTTCATAGATTGTACGATAATCACCTGTTAATGTAACGATAATTGTTTTATATGAATACTTATCTAAAACCTTATTTAAACCTTCTTTTGTCGCATTCTCAAAATTATTCTCTAAAATAAATGGTTGATTATGGCTCATTAATTGTTCAGCCATATAATACATGATACTAGCGCTGGCTGTTCCAAGTTTTACCCTTTCTTCTCTGCACTTAAAACCTACTTCATCAAAATAGTATTTCTTTTATTCCATCTTTTGAAATCATAGGAATATTCAGTTTTTCAGCTATAAAATTTGCAATAGTGCTTTTCCCTGCCGCCGGAATCCCCGTTACCAATATACAATACATACTTTCTCCCTCCATTAAAGGTTCCAATTCTATTGAAGCAGCAACATTTCTTTTAATTCATAAACTCTTGCTTTTGTGATTTCTGCCCCCATATCATATTCCAGCATTGATTGAATAGATCCACCTTCAGCAGGAGCACCAGCTTCCTTAACTGCATTATCTTTATAGGCAATCCATTCTCTTTCTGCCTCTCTGAGCTGCTCTTTTTCATCTTCCGGAAGGATACTCATAAGAATCGTCCATTCTTCATTCAAAACATTATCCCATAGCTTAAATCGATTGTACGCATTCTCAGTCATATCCATCTGAGTCGTTAGATTTTGTAATTCATCAAGATATGACTGTTCCTCATACTCGTAATAACTGAAAAATGCTAAGAAATTATCTACTACATTATAACTATAAAATGCTTGTTCACCCTTGCTATTATAAAGGCATACAAAATCCAATTCATCTATAGGATTGTAATCATCATCATACATCATCTGACTAATCCAACTTAGACACTCCTCAGATAAATTCTCTTTTGGGGTACCCGGAAGATAAAAATATAAAGTTTCTGCATCATCAAGGCCATATGCATCAGAATAAATATAACGAACATTATCCGCATATTCTTCTTCCCCTACCGCATTCTCATATGAGATATCTATGAGCGCTGCTGTATAGGTACGCTCATCTATTTTTGTAAGTTCACTTAACTGTCCTTTAAAATTGCAACAATATCTAGTTCCATCAGGATATGCATCACCCACATCGCCCATATCTGAATCAGAATACATTCCTTTAAACGAACCATCCTCTCCAATTGTCATAATGGTACTCCAGGCACCTGCTCCACTGGAAAAGCAAAATTCTATTCCCCCTAAATTCTCATACGAAAATGCCATTTCATCATTCTGTATTTCATCATCCAGGACCTCATCATCAGCCTCATAAATGTTTCCATCTTTAAAAACTTCATCAACAATTTCTATATCATCCTCAACTTGCTTATCCGCACAACCTGCCAATGATGCACATATTGCTACCATAAATAAATATTGCAATTTTTTCATAATATTAATTATTCCTCCCAAAAATAATTATTCCGTACTTTATCCAAACAGCATCTTAGCTGCTTCTTCTAATGCCTTACGCTCTTCTATATCCTCATAGGATACATGCTTATCATCTATGCCTTTTAAGACATCAATAGTGAACAAACCATCTCTATTACAATAAAAGAGAATCTTCTTTACACCATTTATCTTTATTCTTGCTTCTGCATTTCCTTCCGGATAAAGCTTAATCATTTGAATCTTATCTGTTGATAATCCTGCAATAAATGAAATGTAATGTTCTTTTTTCATATCATGTTCAACACGAACATAATATTCATCTTCTACTCTTTCAATAAATATCTTGTGATTTTCATCTGTTTCTTCTGCCTGACATGGCGTTAGCAGCACACCATGACAATGAATCACTGCTTCTCCCATGCTATGAATAATATTTCCACATACCGGACACACATAAAATTTTGAACGCATTACATTAGCAGATACATTTACATTGCTAACTGCATTTCCGGATATTAATTCTGTAATGGATATTCCAAAAATCTTTGCTATTGGCTCCAATAACGAAATATCGGGATATCCCTTCGCTGTCTCCCATTTTGAAATAGTCTTGTCTGAAACATTAAGCTTTGTAGCCAGTTCAGCCTGTGTTAATTTACACTTTTCGCGTAATTCCTTAATAACGGTTCCTGTAACATATTGATTCATTTTTTGTACCTCCTATACGTATAACCTGTACCTATATCATACGCATATAAAGATATAACGACTACCTACGGAAAGTAGACTTATGTGTTCCATATTACTTTTCACAACTCATATATTACGCACTTTCAGACGTTTTACACCAAAATAAATAATCGCTCCGATAAACACTCCCGTAGTATTCATAATTAAATCATCAATATCTGAACATCTGGAATGAAACGGCAACTGTGTTATTTCGATACAAAGTGTATACCCTACTCCTGCAAGGACCACTTTTCCAATTGTATCAAGCTTCTTAAAACAAAATGGCCACGCTAAGCCTACCGGAATAAACATTGTAATATTACCTATAATATTTATCAGCCACCCATCGTACTCATCAAACATATGAACAATCGGAACAAGGTTTATCCAAAACGGAAAAACTTTATCAAATTCAAGATACAAACTTGCTATATGACCATCTACCAGTCGCATAGGAAAATATACAATTCGAGCAATCACAACAAGACAAATATATACCGTAAGCAATTTCACTTCATACTTCCAATCTACCTTATGACTCATAATTCCAAAAATTATTCTTATTATCACCCATGCCAATGTAATAAAAATGAATACACCTGTATATGTTATTTCAAACATCTCTTAACACCTCTTAATCAGTATTTTTTCTGAGGTGAAATTTCATTCCAGAGCGTAAATCCCAGAATCAAAATACCACCTATCACTTGCCACAGTGTCATTGTTTCACCTAAAACTGTAACTGAAATCAAAACTGCAACCAAAGGATCTATATAGCTAAGTAATGCTGTTTTTTGCCCAGGTAACTCTTTCAACGAAGAAAAATACATACAGTATGTCACCCCTGTATGAATAAGACCAACAATAAGAAGATTAATCCAACCTATAACATTAAGTGTTTCTAATGTCACACCACTTGTCATTATCACATAAGGAATCAGAATTACGATGGCAGATAGAAATTGTAAAAATGTTCTATGAAGAGCTTCCACATCTTTGATGAATTTATTCAACAGAATAACCGTTGCATATAGAACCGCTGCTCCCAGGCCGAATAATATACCTACAAAATCGTTTCCGCCACTAACATTACCAATACCGGTAATCAACACTAATCCTGATGTTGACATGACAAAGCAAACTATCTGCTTTCCAGTTAGTTTCTCCTTAAAAATAACAGGATAAACGATTGTGACAATGACTGGTGCAAAGTAATAACTTAGTGTAGCAATGGAAACGGTTGTATATTTATATGCTTCAAAAAGAAAAATCCAGTTAAATCCCATTGCAATGCCTGATGCAAGCAGCAAGGGAACTTGCTTTTTTATGTAATAGGAAATTGCTGTAACGTAGAGGTAGTTAATAAAGAATTTACGAAGTAAATTCTTTGAGTGATTGCCGCTGGGCAATCACTTTTTTATTTTTGAAAACGGAATCCGTTGTTTCGTTAAAAGCAAAAAAGCTATAATCAAGAGTGCCGCCAAAACAGCTCAATATAAAGCCAATTCACCCGAAGAAACAGGAATATTTCTTACAAAGATGCCCAATGTACCAAATATGGTCATCAAAGCAATCAGCATCAACCGCGAATTCCCATCTTTTTTTCTATTATCGCAACATATTAATCTTTTCATAAATTTCTTCCATTTCGCACTTTGCGCCGCCAAACTCAGGCCATGCTTTTATATTGTCATCTTTGCGTCTTGGTATAATATGCATATGGGAATCTATTTTTTTGCAACAATCAGATAACGATGAATGGTTCCTTCAACACACCCCTTTTCATCAATCTTTTTTTGCATTTCTAACAAATGCTCAAAACATTTATCAACTGAAAACTCTGGAAATTCCCATTCGATAATACGTGCAAACCAAACGAATGCACCAATATCATAAAACTTAATTGGACGAAATGCTTCAGCTTGCTCAACAATATCAAATCCCGCATCTTCAAATAATTTTTTCTGTTCTTTCAGATTTAAATGTGGAAAAGGTTTTTCAGTATTAGGAAGTACCATTTCCACTAAATCTCTATCATTATCTCCGCCAACCTGCTGTGTAATAAATATTCCATCCTTTTTTAATAAACGATGCAATTCCTTTGCGTCAAAATCGCCATGTCTGTTTATAATCATATCAAAGCTTTCATCTTCAAAAGGAATGTTGGCTGGATTATCACATGCTCTAAAATCAATTCCAAGTGGCAATAATTTTTCCTTGCACAATTCTACATTGGGTGGATATCCTTCTGTTGCCGCAGTCTTTTGAAACGGATGCTTTAAAGCTAATAAGAACTCGCCGCCCCCAGTATCGTAATCTAAGATATTCATATCGTCATTTAGATATTGTCTTATTATCTGTTCATAGTCCCATGGTAAATCTGTTTCTTCTTTATATCTACCATTTATGTGCGAAAAATCCCATCCTTGAATATGTGCTATTTTTTCTTCGTTTTCCCAAATTTCTTTCAAATCTTCTCTATTCACTTATACGTTTTCCTTCCACATTATTATTTCTAATTGTAATTATTCAGTGCCTTCATAATTACAAGACATCTTTGATGTCTGATTGTCATTTTTTAGAATAATATCCTTTAACACCTGATAATCAGACTTTTTAGTTTTCATATTGTTCTTTCTATTAAATAACATAATATATTTTCCTCCGTAAAATTTGGGTTTAGTGGAGTAGTATGTGCCGCACCACACTTTGAAATGAAATTATATTTTGTTTTGGACATATACAAGGAGAAGTATTATAAAATATCCAATAATCTGCTCTTTTTAGTGAAAAAAAGCTTTGTTTGGACATATGCAAAAAAATAGTTCTGCTATGTCCACAAAAACAAGCAAAATCTGGACATAGTAAGAAGTTTGAACTTGTATATGTCCAATTTGGTGAATATTATAGAAAAATAACCTATTAATTTGGACATTTATGCTATTGTTAGTGTATCTATGTCCAAAATATGTATTATGCTAAGTATTTAAATCTATAAATTCATCAACTTTTCATT
>JAFSCH010000158.1 GCA_017436865.1 Lachnospiraceae bacterium | reverse complement strand
TCTGCTATGTCCACAAAAACAAGTAAAATCTGGACATAGCAAGAAGTTTGAGCTTGTATATGTCCAATTTGGTGAATATTATAGCAAAATAACCTATTCATTTGGACATTTAAGCTATTGTTAGTGTATCTATGTCCAAAACATGTATTATGTTAAGTATTAAAATCTATAAATTCATCAACTTTTCATCCTAATGAAGTGTAGCAGGGGAGTCCGAGTGTTGGTCACAATTCTGTAAAGCAAAGTCTTAGAGTTTCTTAATGTTCTCTAATGACAGCAAGCAACCTATGGAGCTCTTTCCGAGCGACGTGAGTTTGCGTGTTAGCAATGAGCCAAGAAAGACTGCTTGCAGGCTTATTTGGCGAATGCCACGATAGTGCGCTTGCGCAACTATGCGGAGAGCAGGACTAATCAAACATGCCGAACGCTCCATTTAGGAAATACCAAACAAGCGGGTTTGCATTTGAGGCATATTCATTTGCTATACACAAAACCTGAAAAGGAGTGCTCATAGCCTTGAATGTTACTTAGCTAAACCTGAATTTATCTTACTATAGAAAGGAATTGAAAATTTATGACAATAAAAGAATTAAAAGAACGAGCACAAAATAAACCAGGTTTTATTTCTCTGGTTGGTATTGAATTTTTAGACGTATCTCTTGGTTTTTGTAAGGGAGAACTTACTGTCTGCGAAGATTTAACAAATCCCTATGGCATGGTACATGGCGGATGTATCTTCACACTTGCTGATACTATCGGTGGATCAGCTGCCTTGACTCATGGAAAACCAATTGTAACGGTAGATAGCAATATTCACTATCTAAGCCCCGCCGTAAATACCACAAAGCTTATTGCAGAGGCAAGAGAAATCAAGTATGGTTCAAAAATTGCCGTTTATGAAGTGAACATTATAAATGATAACGGTGACTTACTTGCCACATCTACAATGTCATACTTCATTATGGAATAGCATCTATTAACGAAAATATATTGCATAATACATCCACCACAAAAAATGTTAGCAGCAATCATTTTTGTTACTAACATTTTTATCTGTTTTTATTCACTATTTCTTATAGTCTCATTAACAAGACTTTTACATATTTTGAATAGTTTCTTTTATGATATTCAAAATAAGCTTTTTTCTTAAGCTACTGTTCTACTTACGATATTTTCGAGCACAATTCACTAATTTTGCTTTCTCCAAAAACCTCAATACCATGTTCTGCCAAAAGCTGTGCCGTTACTCCATTTCCCTCTATCAGTATTCCACTAAATGTCCCATCATAGATTTTACCATAGCCGCAGGAAGGGCTTCTTTCCTTTAAAATGGCATAATGGCAATCATAGAACTTACAAAGCTGCAAAATCTCTTCTGCGCCTTTTGTATACTGCGCAGTAACATCCTCACCTTTTTTGGTTATAATACATTCACCTATTCGCTCAGCTGGATCACGCGGTGTTGCCAAACCTCCAAAAATCTCCGGGCAAACAGGAATTAGATGATGCTTCTTGGAAAGCTGTTCTAATCCTTCCTGTAAGACTCCATTTCCATCATATCTGCAATGTACACCCAATAAACAAGCACTTACTAATATGTTCATTCTTCCTCCATTCCGAAAATTCACACTTACTAAGCATTAATTTTCAATGAGAAAATCTTTTATTTATGCACTTTCCCATTTATTTACCAATCTAGTTCAAATGCCGCAAAGGCATCTTTTTTCGTCAGATGTTCTTCCTTATATCGAAGCATATATGCCTTCATCTGTGCATTTACATCTTTCATATCAGCAAGAATATCATCAAAATTATCCTCATTTACGCAACCAGCCTCTGTAAAAACCTGATAGTACGTAATATCCTCTGCATGTTCTTCAAGCAATACCTCCCATGCCTCCGGTTCTTTCATTCCTTTGGTATGATCATGAAGGTACTGCTGTAATTCTTTTTTTACCTCATTCGACATCTTATACGGATGCAACAAACGAAAATAAATCATTCGAAGCTTCAGCTTACGCTTCTCAACTGGATAAGACTCAATGTCATATTCTTTTCCTTCATAATCTTCTTCTCCGCATGTCCAAAGCTCCTGAAAGCCATCCAAATCATCCAAACGAACCAATTTCAGAAGCTGTTCATCCCATCGTTTCATCCATGCTTCACTACGTATCTCCGTAGGTGTAAAGAGAAAATAATCATGCAGCGTAGTAACTGCTGCTGCAAGCATTCGACCAATTCCGTCCTCTTTATCCTGACGACACTCTTCCTCTGTTCCTATAAGTGTTATCTCTTCTAATGATCTACACCCTAAAAACAATTCCTTTCCTCTTATCAGTTCACTTCTTGGAATGCTAATCCGTTTTAATCCTTCCGCATGCGCAAATGCCCAGTCTCCAATTTCTTGTATGGTATCCGGTAAACGGATTTCCTGTAATGTTTTTCGGCTTAAAAATGCTTTTCTTCCAATTGCAATAACGGGGTGATTATCTATCATTTCTGGCACGATAGCTTTTGTTCCCATTCCACGATATCTCTTTATATGAATCCCATCTTTTTCCTCTGTATATGCTAAGGTGCCTTCTTCTATAGAGATTACCTTTTCTTCTGCCATTTTCTCCTCCTCACATATACGCTCTATAGCTATTTCTTTGAATGTATTTTGCAATCACAGGCAAAACATAAATGATTACAAATCTAAATTTGCAATCTCCTGCAAGATATCATCCTGTCTTTCATGTAACATCAATTCTTCATTATGCTTCTGATAATCTGCACTTCCATATAAACCAATAAATCTGGAGCTATATGCATTCACGGTAAGCTCTGTAACAAGAACAATCATCTCATTTCCATCCATAAATGCCTCTTCACTAAATGCAAATACGTTATGCAATCTCTCCTGAATCTTGGCATTTTCTTTCTTCATCACCGCAACTTCTTCATCAAAAAGAGTTTTTAGTGCTGAAAATCCAGCTTCCGCTGTTGCTACATCCTGCAAGCGTAGCTTTTTCACTCCATCCTCTAAAAAGCGAATAATCGAACGATATTTTTTCTTGTCCTCGCTAGACAATGTTCCCGCTCTATGCATAGAATCCATAAGCTTTCTGCGAGATTCCGCCTGCTTTGCAACAAGACTAAGTAAATCCACCAATGAAAATTCACTACCCTCTGACTTTTTTTCCTCTGCTGTAGCTTTCATCAACTTTAATGGTTTCATAAGCTCTGAAAGATAATCTGCCATCTCCAAGTTCTCACGCATCTCACTAATAAGCCTGTCTAGCATCATACCAAGAAGGGACAAACGCTCGTCAAACTTTGCAATTCTTGCCCGCTCCTTAACCTGTGCAGAATTCGTTCCTGCCAGGATTTCTTCAATTTTATAATCCTTTTTATATTTATTATAAAGCTCGTAAAAAGCAGTAAACTCCTTTACAATCTTTTCATTGTGAATATACTGCCCTACTAATGTCTCATCAACAACAATATCCTCTTCCTCGCATAAAAGCATGGTTGCTGATAAGTCCTCCCAACCTCTTGCTGTCACATAAGACTTACCACTAACTGTTGTTTCAACTTTGTAAAAGTCACCTTTCTTCATATCCAGATAGGTAGTAACTGCATTATGAATGCCCTTTTTCAAAGCATATTCCTTCCACGTCGGATAATCGGCCTCTACTTCAACAAGCTTCATTCTATCCATAGTAACC
The DNA here is from genome assembly GCA_017436865.1 of Lachnospiraceae bacterium. Taxonomy (GTDB): domain Bacteria; phylum Bacillota; class Clostridia; order Lachnospirales; family Lachnospiraceae; genus COE1. Next base: position 684 of record JAFSCH010000158.1, on the reverse strand, counting down.
ACATCAAATTCACGAACCGACTTATTATATTCTGGTGGATTTCCTGCGGTTACGATTACCCAGCCTTCCGGCACCTGATGGCGTCCAAACACCTTATACTGCAAAAATTGTAGCATGGAGGGAGCCAAAGTCTCTGATACACAATTGATTTCATCTAAAAACAGGATTCCCTGCTCAATTCCTGTCTGCTCCATAACCTCATAAACGGAAGCGATAATCTCACTCATGGTATATTCAGAAATATCAAATTCCATTCCCTTATACTTCTTATGCGTAATAAACGGAAGACCAAGTGCTGACTGTCTGGTATGATGTGTCATGGAATAACTTACAAGCGCAATCCCAAGCTCCTGCGCTACCTGCTCCATAATGGCTGTCTTTCCAATACCCGGTGAACCTAGCAAGAAAATCGGTCTCTGCCTTACCACCGGAATACGATATTCTCCATACTCATCTTTCTTCAAATATATCCTCACGGAATTTTTAATATGTTCCTTTGCCTGTTTTATATTCATATCTAATCTTCCTTTCTTAATTCTTGATTAAATTCAAGTTTAGTGGAGTAACATGTGCCGGCTGGGGCGGCACTTAACATATACTACGCTGTGAAATGAAGTTATATTTTGTTTTGGACATATACAAGGAAAAGTATTATAAAATGTCCAATAATCTGCTCTTTTTAAT
>JAFSCH010000108.1 GCA_017436865.1 Lachnospiraceae bacterium | reverse complement strand
CACCTTTTATCAAGGTTACTTTATCCACTCGCTTAGCACCCTGCATTACTGCAACGCACCGAGTTTAGCTACACAGCTCACTGGCGATTACCGCGACCGGACTTACACCGGCAAGTGTGGTCCAGCTTCGCTGGACACACTATATAAAAAAGTGTTTGCTCAGCAGCAAACACTAGCAAGAATTTCTTACGAAATTCTTGTCTAACTACCACTACATAACAGCCATTTCCTATCACATAAAAAATAATTGCTACTACGTTGCAGCACTTCCCTTCCACCAAAAAGGATGTGTATATCACATATACACATCCACTTCTATCGAAAGCTTACCCTTCTTCGTCTCATAGGCTGTTCCCTGATAAATAAACTTACCATATCCTCTTACTGATATTCTGTCACCAACCTTTAACATTCCACTATTATTCTCATTTAATCTGCCATTGATAAAGACCCTTTTCGCTCGAAAAAGCTCCACCCCCTGACTTCTTGACAAATTATAGAGCTTCGCAATTACGCTGTCTGCACGTGCAGAGCTGACAAGACAGTTCCTACGTTCCATCTTAGTAATCGTACTTTGTGGCACGTTCTCTGCTATTTTACATCTGACATGTGTATGTCTTACCTGCTCCAAATTATCTATTACATAAGATGCCATTTTCTCTGTGCAAAATAAATAAGCTGTCTTTTCTATAATAATAATGTCGCCTAGTGTGCTACGTTCAATTCCCAGATTCATTAGTGCCCCAAGATAATCTCTATGCGAAAGCTGTTCGCCAAATTTCTCAATGATTGGTGCTATCTCAATGCAGCTAATTGGAAACGGTTCCTCATACCCAAAAAGCTCTTCACTTCCAAACCGAATCATGACTCTCTCACAATCCTGTGTTCCACCAAACAAAGTCACTGGAACATAAGAAATCTCTCGCTCTATCTGATAATATAAATCAAGCTCTGATAACGCCAAAAAGGTTGTAAACAAGTACTGGCTATTCGTATAAGACTTATTGGCAAGCTCTAATAATCTTTTTTTTAAAAGTATTTCTTCTGTGTTCATATATAACCTTTTCTTTCCACATAATTCTTTGCGTAAAAAATCTTCCGCATATGGTTTTTTTATGCTTCCTCCATCATGCTCTCCAAATACCCTCTGTCCCAAAGAAGAATTTTAAGCTTTTTTGCCGCTTCTACTGCTGGTTGGGTAAAATATTGATTGGTAAGGACACATCCCACCATCCTGTCATAATAATCACGTCCTGCATAGGCTTCTTGAACCGCCTTCACCCCTACAGGAGCATTGTAACGCTTACACTGTATAGCATACGTTACGCCATCTTTCTCTGCCAAAATATCAATTCCATAATCACCACTTCCTCTTGTTACTTCAACATCTACAAAACCATGATATCTCAACAGATCTGCACAGTAATACTCAAAATCAAGCCCTTCCATCTCGTCAAGCTGTCTGTCTGAATAACGCTTACGAAAATTTTTACATAAAGCAACTGCCGCTGCAACCAACAGGCACATAACAGCACTCATGCCAATTAACCACTCTATTTGTTGTATATTCATTCTGTCATACTCCTAGATTCTTATCATATAAGTATATCAACAGAACATTTGTTTGTAAACCATTTTTTATTAATTGTACACTTTATATGTACCTTTATACAGAAATTTAGGCACCCATTACATAGCCATTACGCATTTCTTCAAAAGTACAAAACCTTAGTTTTCATAAAAACTCTAAGGTTTTTGTTATCTATAAAGAACACACTTTTAGTCTTTCCTCGTTACTAAAATATATGATAAAATTAATTCAGACTTGATTATTAGTCATCAGATTCTACCGAGAATCCTATGATTTTTGAAGGAGATAATCAATGTTTTTGGGGAGTATCACGAAGGCGAAACACTACCGGAGGGATACAATGAACTACGATTTTAATCGCATACTTTTAGAAAACAAACAGATGACCAATAAATCCGCACTGCTTTGGATGGAAATTATGGCAGGCATTATCGGATTGATTTGGATATTAGGTTTATTACATATCATGTCTTCTATTACATGGATATTTTATTATCTGACACCGGCTGCCATTCTAATTCTCTTATTACCGGCATTCCTAAATAAACTATTGAAATGGTCTGATTCTGTAAACATAGAACAAATTCGTTTACTTACCATTATAATACTAGGTTGCAGTCTGACTTCTGTTTTTTTACTTTCTGTAGCCTTATCTCATTATATTGCTGTTGCCTGGCTTTTTCCGATGTTAATTGCAAGTCAATATTACAGCAAAAAAATCACCAACTATACTTTTGCAGCTGGACTGCTGGGAATGATTCTTTCTCATTTTTGTGCATTATTTGTTGGTGCCTGGGATTATAATATGATGGGCGCACCTGCCTTACAGGTTATACGCAATATTTCATTACCAATAGCAGGATATTCTGTATTTTATATGCTTCCTAAGATTGCCCTTTACTGTGCAGCATTTCCTCTATTTTTAACTATTACAAAGCGTACCTGTCTGCTTCTTAAGAAACAAAAACTTGCCATTATGGCATATCAAGCAAAGCAAACTTTTGATGAAATGCAGGAATTTCCTGATACTTTCATCACCGATTGTAAGATTAAAATGCGTTATCTTGCCAAAAACGGAGTGGATGTAGATAGTGCACTGGCAAATATGAATGGAAATATTGACAAATACAATGATTTCATGCTTACCTTTGTTGGAGAAAGCCATCGCAAAGAGGATGAGCTCTTTAGTCTGATGCAACCTGATTCTCTACACCAATACGGTGCAAAAGTACATGCCCTGCGCATAAAGGCTAATGCTCTTGGTCTTAGGAATCTTACAGATACCACCTTTTTTCACGAAATGGAAGCTTATGCAGGCAAGTTTGACATCGTACGCGCTAATTGGGAAAAGCTATCCTTTGAATGGGATGAAGCCTGTGATATTTTCACAGATTATATACAGTCTCTTGGCTTGAAAAACCATGCATCGGATTCCAATGGCAACCAAATCACTTTCCAAAAATGGGGCGAACAGCTTCAGGAAGCCTTTCAAGCATTGGAAGCCTACGATGCCACAAGAGCTCGAAACATATTAAACGAACTTCTTCAATACCAAATTGACGCTGATATTATGAAGAACCTTCGTTCCATTGTTGCAAATATCGATGAAATATTAAAAGCATAAAAGAAAGTCCACAGTACGAACTGTGGACTTTTTCTATAAAATGGTAATTTTGATTTTAGTGAGCCATGCTGTTCTGTGGCTAAATTGCTCGGTGGGAGCTCGCTCACACAAGAGCAACTTTAGACACAGAACAATACGGCGAACGCCGTGCCAACGAGCAACGCAAGTTGCGAGTGGGCTGCATGGCTCACTAAACCCAAGTTTAAATTAATTCTTTCATTCGTAGCACAAACAACCACAATGTAATAAAAACTGAACTTAAGAAGGTGGTAGAAACAACACAGCTTGAAGACAGCACACCTTCATGTCCCATATTTTTTGACATAATATAACAACTTACTGTAGTTGGTGCACCAAGCATAATCAGTATCGCTACCATTTTCTCATTACGAAAACCTAATGTTGCCGCAATCGGAAGAAAAATCAGCGGCATGACAAAAAGCTTACATAGAGAGCAAATTAAGGTTGGTTTTAGCTTTGCCAACGCCTTTTTCCCCTCAAACCCTGCACCAAGTCCAATCAAAGCAAGGGGCGTTGCAAGCACGGAGAAGTTATGTAATGTCTTGCTCACAATAAACGGAAGCTGAATTCTTGCTATCGAAATTATCATTCCAAGAAAAATACCAAGAATAATCGGATTGGTTATAATACCCTTTAATGACTTTTTCAAATTGTCCTTATCAAGTCCTGTGCTTCCCGGGGCAGTAAATGACAAAATCATAACTGCTGCTACATTATATAACGGCACTGTCGCTAATATCATTAACGGGGCGATAGAGCTAGAACCATAAATATTCTGTATAAACGCAACACCTAAAACCGCTGCACTTCCACGGTATGAAGCTTGAATGAACTCTCCAAGAATCGTTTTATCCCTCAACAATAATCGTGCCAATAATGATATAATGCTTATACATAGCAACGTCACTCCAAAGCAAAATAAAACAAACTTCGTATCCCACACTGCATAAAAATCTGCTTCTGCAATATCCGCTACTAAAAGAGCTGGTAATGTAACCTTAAAATTGAAAGAATTTAATGTTTTTACAAATCCTTCATCTACTAAATTTATTCTTCGAAAAATATATCCTGCTACCATCACTAAAAAGACTGGTATGGTTGCATTTAAACAAAATATTAAATTTTCCACTCTATTTTCCTTCCTACTTTGTTTTGTTATTTCGTAATTATTCAGTATCTACATAGTTACTATATTTCTTTATTCCTAACAATACTCCTTTTTAGTATGTATTACAAGTTTTGTTATTCACATGACATATATATCAGTTTATAAATATTTTAAAATTTTATATCTTCTATGTCATTGACATTCCTATTTTCTATATCTATAATAACCCTATCCTAGGTACATTCTTGGCATATCGCCACATTTACAGCAAAACATGCATATTCCTAAACATAACCGTTTCTATCAAGCTAAAATAGACAGTCGTTATCTAAAAAGTGGGGAAACCAATTTTTCAAAACTCCCTAATCTTTATGTCATTACTATCACCAATTTTGATCCTTTTGAATATGATTATATGATGTATACCATTAAAAATCAGTGTATGGAATTACCCGAATTAAATTACGATGATGGGTTACGTTTTTACTATTTTAATACGAATGGTACAAAAGGTGGTAGTAAAGAAATAAAAGCCATGCTACAATATATACAGGATAGCAAAGAAAGTAACGCTACTGATGCTGCAACCAAAGAGGTTCATGATTATGTTAGCAGAGTAAAGGTATCGCCGGAGGTGAAAATTGAATATATGAAATTTGATGAACTTATGGCTTATGCCGAATTAAAAGGTACAGAAATAGGAATACAAAAGGGCATGGAACAAGGACTCAAACAAGGAATTGAACAAGGAATTGAACAAGGAATTGTGCAGGGACAACTTAAAGAGCGTATTAACTCCATCATGGAATTACTAGAAGAAAAAGGATCTATTCCACCTGAGTTGCAACAAAAAATTCAAAGCGAAAAAGAAATGAATATTCTAAAATCTTGGTTCAAGCTTGCTACAAAAGTTGACAGTATTTCTGAATTTATTTCTAAAATGTAATATATTACAAATTAATACACAACAAAGGGCGGTTTTAACCGCCCTTTGTTGTTGAAAATACTTCTTGTTATTCCACGGCAAGTTTCTTCACTCTTGTCATCGCTTCCTTAACTGGTGGAAGTACAAGAATCAATATGGTTATTATCGCTTCTGTAAATATGTAAATGGCATTATACACGAGAGAATATGCTAATGCATTCCAGCCTTCCCATGCATATTCTCCAAAGAAAATCCATCCCGATATTGTCGCAAAAATAAATCTTCCACATACGGCTACTACGTATCCTTTCACAAGCCCTGATTTTGCATTTTTGAAAAATCCTGACAGCCCAAATACGCCAAAGGCAAAAACATAGTCCACAATAAGCTGTAATGGAAATAATACATAGGGATCAATCATAAGTTGTAATAAGCCATACGCAATTCCTGTAACAATTCCTGCACCCAATCCAAACCAATAGCCCGGAAGACTTATCATTAGCATCGAAAATAATGTAATGGAACCTCCTGTCGGGAAACGAAACAGCTTAATATTGGACAATACGGTTGCTAATCCAACCGCCACTGCACAAAACACCAGCTGTTTTGGTGTTACCTTTTTAGGTTTTCTTGTTTCTTTTTTTGACATAAAAAATCCTCCTTCATCTTTGCAAGGAGGGACAACATCGTATACTTAAAAACTTTTACCTTTGCAGGCTTTTAAGCTTCTTTTGCTTCCTTACGCCGGTATTATCCGGTTCAAGTAGTGAGGGTCAGGACAGCATATATAACCATCCAATCTCAGCGATGCGCACCCCTAGCGGTTTCTATCTTATTTTTATGCAGGATATTCATTCTTTATCCGCATCCATACTATATAGCAGCCACTCTAAAATGTCAAGCGTACCACCTGCAAATGGAATTTTTACAGTCGGAAGAAATCCTGCACCGATAAATACATATTCTGCCGGAAGAGGCCCCTTAGTCTGTGCCTGTAATAATGTATAGGTAAGTCCTCGTCCCATTAACATGGTTGCAAGTGTTACTACAAAAGGCGGAATAGATAAGTAAGCAATAAAGAAACCTGCAAACATACCTAAGCATAAACCAATTGTCAGTGCCGCTAAAATAGCAACCCACATATTCATTCCATAATCAACAATCATAATACCTACGGTTGCACCTGTTACAGCAACAACAGATCCTACACCAAGGTCTACATTACCGGTGAGTACACACAAAAGCATACCAACCGCAAGAATTACTACATAACCATTCTGCATAATAAGGTTATTAATATTTGCAGGAGACAGGTTCTTTCCACCGGTCATAATAGCAAATACTACATAGATTACAATAAGAGCAAGAAACATACCATACTGTTTCATATCAAGATTAACAACTTTTTTCTTATTCATTTCTATCATCCTTTCTGTTATGAGCCATAATCGATTGCATAATTTTCTCCTGAGAAACATTGTCTTTATTCAGTTCTCCTGCTATTTCACCTTCATTAATCACATAAACTCGATCACAGGTACCAATAATCTCAGGCATTTCCGATGAAATAATAATTTGTCCTGATATCTTTTGTCCGTATGATTTTCCAAAAATACTCATGGCAAGCTCTGTTCTGCCGGCACCCATTAATCCTGCCAACCCAACAACTTCTCCAGCCTTTACTTGAATATTAACATCCTTTATCATTTGTCTTTCTGGATCATCAGGATGATATACATTCCAATTTTTCACTTCAAAAATGGTATCACCTATTTTAACATTTTCTCTAATTGGATAACGATTGGTAAGTTCTCGCCCTACCATTCCTTTGATAATTCTGTCTTCTGAGAAATCATCTTTTCCTTTTTCCAAAGTCTCGATGGTATGCCCATCACGAATTACTGTGATGGAATCCGCAACATAGCTGATTTCATTTAATTTATGAGAGATAATGATACAGGTAATTCCCTGTTTTTTCAGCTCTAACATGATTTCAAGAAGCTTTTTACTCTCCTCATCATTTAAGGCTGCTGTTGGCTCATCCAAAATCAATAGCTCTACTTTCTTTGCCATTGCTTTTGCAATTTCAATAAGCTGCTGTTTTCCTACTCCAAGATATATTCTGACATCCGCATTGCTTCCTTTCTCTTTTATGTAGAATAAAAGGCGACAGTTTGAACCGTCGCCTTTTACATTTACTCCTATTATTCTGCTAACTGTTCTGCTGTATAATATCCACCATCTACGATTTCTTTCTGATAGTTGTCCACATCTACTGCGATAGGTGTACACAGATAAGAAGGAACTGTAATAACACCGTTGTTATACTGCTCTGTATCATTGATTTCCGGTTCTGAACCTTCAAGAACTGCCTTTGCCTGTGCTTCTACGTTTACTAATGCTGCAGAGTCGATAGAAGCAATTACAAGACAGTTAACACCACTTGCAATCATGTTCTCAATCTGAGAAACCTGCATCTGTACATCATCTTCTGCATACTGAAGATCTACTTCATATCCTAAAGCCTCTAACTTGGACTTCATATTAGCACCATCATTAATCCATCTTTCAGACGACTGTGTAGGCATTGCTACACCAACCTTTTTACCAGCTGTTACCGTAGCTTCTGCTTTTGTGTCGCTTGCTGTATCAGTAGTAGTAACTTCACTGTTTGTACTACTTGTTGAATCCGTAGTCGTTGTTTCACTAGAACCACAACCTACTAATAAAGTTGCAATCATAGCAGCGCTCATTAAAATACTTAAAATCTTTTTTTCATACATTGTCCCCCTGTACTTAATAAGATAAATAAATTAACTGACCATGAATTACATGGACTTGCACGATGTAAATATGTCTTTTTCAAAATTCTTTTTATTTTTTCAGACATCTTTTACATATATATAATATGTCGTTTTTTCAAATTGTCAACGTAAATTATCGCACTATTTGTAAGCTTTTCTGTTTTTTTATCACATATTTTTATACCTATTCTCTGTTTTCCTCTGATGCTTCTGAACGATCCATAGCACCTCCGCAATACTTTCCTTTTATCAAATCACGAATGGAAATGCTGCCCATAAACAGAGCAATAACCACAAAAAATATCATGATTACCAAATATAAAATTAGTTCTCCATTCGAATATCGATTCCACACATCTCCTAAGGATAATACGGTATACAATAAATAAGCAGAAACCATGATTCTCACGATTACACTCATTTTTGATGGAAGTTTACTTGTGACTTGTTCATTTTGCATATTTTTTCCGCCTCCTTACAATTCAATCATTTCTATAACATTTTATATTTATATTTTACATAATATTGTTTTATTTGTTTTATTATTTATTGTCAATTCGTTATAATATCGTTTAAAAACAGATTATTTCTATTGTATCTATTTATCCATTTTTTTATTGCACTCAAAGGATTTACTTCGTAAAATTTTTCTTAACTACCACCATATAACAGCAATTTTCTATTACACAAAAAGAACACATTCATATCTTTTCAGATATAAACATGCTCTTGAAGAGAAGAAATTATTATATAACTATTTTCTAATAAACTCATTTATAGGCATTCCATCCGTGTCAGGCAAATCAACTCCCAATACCTTTGCGTAAGTTGGTGCCTCATCAATTAGTCTGCCATTTTCTATTACTACATTTTCTGCAAAATCCGGCCCTTTTGCCATGAAAATTGGCTGTGGTCCTTTCTCTGGTAAATGTCCGTGTGAAGCCTTTCCATAACGATAATCTCTATCTCCAAACGACTCAACTAATTCTCCATTTACACTTTCTCCAAATGAAGTATAATCATCACTTTCTATTACAAAAGCAAAATCTCCATTTAAATGATATTTTTCATGCGCCTCTTCTGCAGTATATACTTCACCAATTCCGTAGATTCCTTCTTTTTTCATCCAGCGAAGTAACTGAAATACTCTTTGCTTTGTCTGCTCATCTTCCGGATTCTTCAAATATACATTTGCTGACAATGCATTTGACAGACAAAAAGCCTTCCAATCCGTTACCGTGCCCTGTTGATCCACATCAATAAATCCGTAATCTGCAAGCATCACATTTATATTGATAATTCTTTGAATGTCCATCTGTCCATGGTCACTTGTTACTACTAAATTTGTATTTTCCGCTAAGCCAAGCTCTTCCTGAACATTCATGAGCATCTGCACAAAACGATCCGTATCTTTTACTGCCTGGTTAACATTTTCATGAAAAACCCCGTTGGCATGTCTCGCTCCATCAATATTCGCAGGATGAATCAAAATCACATCCGGCTGTTTCTCTCTCAAAATATCGCATGCGCACTGAACAATAAACTCATCAATATATGGATGCTTATATTCTTTCAATATGTGGCTATTTTTCTTTATGATAGCTATCATATCTTCATCACTGCCTGCTCTACGAAACATATCTTCTATTGTATCATTTCCCTGCACACCATATACCTGTGGTACATATTCGGGAATCATGTAATCAATATTTTTATGACCGCAGGTTACCGGCCAGGACACGGTTGCTGTCGTAAGACCTTTTTCCTTACATGCAGTAAAGATATCCTTTGACTGAATGACATCTGCAAACCAATTCCAAGGTGTAGGTTTTTCATTTATATCAAATTTAAAATTACTTGTAACACCATGCCTATCCGGATAGTTTCCTGTCATCATGGTAGTATGACAAGGGTAAGTAACCGTTGGATAAATTGACCTAACCTTACGAATCATGCATCCATTTGCTAAATACTTCTGATAACCAGGAAGATTGGAGAATAACTCCAAATCTTCCGTTACCATGGCATCTGCCGAAAGAACGATTAATTTATTTTTCATGTTTTACCTCTATTCGTTCAACAGCTTATTCATTTTTGTTTCTAATTCTGCAAGTGTTGTATCAACATCTGCATCATTTACCCAAATTGCATCAAGTGCATCCTGTAATTCGATAGATGCTTCTACATATCCTGGATTCATTGGACGACCTGTGCTGTATGCAAGCTGATCAAGAGCTACTTTGTACTGTGGAATCTCAGCATATAATGCATTCATTTCTTCTGAATCTGCTGCACTCTTTCTAGATGGAAGATATCCTGTATTAGTTGAAGCTTTGATTGTCTGTTCCTTCTGTGTAATCCATTCAATGAATGTCCATGCTGCCTGCTTATTCTCATCTGGAATATTAGCAACCATAGTTAAGTTACATCCACCGGATGTTACACCATAATTTTCAGCCATTGGAATGAAACAACATCCAAGCTCAAATCCACAATCTGCTGCTACTTCATTGTAATATGTAAAGTCACCTGTTGAACCATACCAAATTGCTGTACTCTGGTTCATTACGTCAGTCTTAACCTTGTCAGCATCAGCAGCTGAATAGATATGAGCAGCTCCACTGTCCTTTAAATCCTTAAAGAAGTTAACGATTTCTTTTGCTGCATCATTATTCATATTTGTTGCCATTTCATCTTCTGTTAAAACACTTGAACCATGCTCAAGCATAAATGCTTCGAAAATCCAATTGTAGCTCCAAATAGAAATTCCGTAGTTTCCTGTCTTTTCATGCAAGGTTGTTGCATAGGTTTTCATATCATCCCATGTTTTCATTCCATCTACTGTTAATCCAGCTTCTTCAATTAATGACTTATTCATATACATGATAGGTGTACTTCTAAGATATGGAACACCATAACAAGCATCATTGATATATGAATTCTGCATTAAACCATCATGAAAATCTGACATATCCGCACCTGCTGCATTAATATAAGTATCAAGTGGCTCAATTACTCCGTTTTCAGCAAAGGTTCTGATTGCACTGATTTCCATAACCGATACATCTGGTGTTTCTCCAGCTACATATGCTGCCTGTAACTTCTGATGAAGGTCATCATAAGTACCCTGATATTCTGCTGTTACATGAATTCCTAATTCTTTTCCTACTGTTTCATTGAACTCTTCGGTTAATGCAATGTTATTTTCCTGAATTTTATCTGTCCATGAATACCAAAAGGTAAGTTCTGTTACTTCTCCATCTGCCTTCTCTGCTGTTGGTGTTGTAGCATCATCAATCTTTGTCTCCTGTGCAGCTTTTGTCTCCTGCGCAACAGTTGAATCACCTGTTGTTGCTGCCTGCTCACTGCTTCCACATCCTGCAAGTGTTCCTGCCATCATGGTAGCTGCCATCATCATACTTACTACTCGCTTTGTTCTCTTCATTTTTTTACTCCTCATTTTCTGTCATTTTTCATGACGCTTTCCTTAATCTATGTACAAGCCATATGGCTCAATACCCTACTTCACTCCCATATAAGTAAAGCCCTTAATAATGTGTTTCTGCGCAAACATATACACAACAATAATTGGTACAATCAAAAACATATTTCCTGCCATTACAATATTGTGTGCAACACCCCCATCTACCATGCTAAGCGAGGTAACCGCTACCGGAAGTGTTCTTACCGCATCTGTTGTAGTTAATACCATTGGCCAAAAATAATCATTCCAGCTTCCAATAAATGTCAACATGGCAAGTGTTACTACCGTTGGTCTTGCAATCGGCAACATAATACGATAAATAATCTTAAATTCACTTGCTCTATCAAGTCTAGCTGCTTCGATCAATTCTTCCGGTACCTGCATAAAATTCTGTCGTAGCATGAAAATACCAAATGCACTTGTAGCTTGTGGCAGAATCAAAGACCAGTAAGTATTAACTAATTCAAATTTACTAAGTAATAAAAAGATTGGTAAAAATACAAGCTGTGCCGGAATCATCATCGTTGCCAATACAATTCCAAAACTTAATTTTTTTCCTACAAATTCATATCTTGCAAATGCATATGCTGCCGGAACAATTGTAACAACCTGAAATACAAGAATACCTATTGTTACAATAATAGAATTTTTCAATGCATCCCAAAACTTTATGGACTCTAATGCCGTTTGAAAATTTTCCCATTGCGGATTAGTTACCCAAAACTTTGGTGGAAACGCAAGTGTCTCACCAAGTGTTTTTATGGACGTTATTGCCATCCAATAAAACGGTATAAAGAAAACTAGAATTAATACGACATTAAATAATGTCCTTGTCGTTTTCGATATATATTTATACATGTTAGTAACCATACCTTTCATTTTTATTGATAATGAACTTTTTTATGTAAAAGTCCAAAATATACTAACGTCAGCAAACTAACAATTACCATAAGAATCACTCCTACAGCTGATGCGTATCCTATCTTATAAAAAGAAAATCCATACTCATAAATATAATATACTAATGTATTCGTAGAATTTACCGGTCCTCCCTGAGTCATGATACTAATTGTTTCAAATACCTTAAAGGATGCAATGGTTCCTGTTAAAACCAAGAAGAATAGTGTTGGTGAAAGCATTGGTAACGTTATCTTAAAAAACACCGTCAGCTTATTTGCCTTATCAAGTTCTGCTGCCTCATATAAATAAGATGGAATTCCCTGCAAAGCAGAAAGGAAAATCAGTGCATAATAGCCTGTTGCTTTCCAGATATTTACAATAATCAAAGAGTACATGGCTACCTTAGGATCAGAAAGCCATTTTACACTATCAATTCCAAACAAATTCAAAACATAATTCAGTAATCCTAAATCGCTATCCATAATCCACATCCAGATAAATGCTATGGATACTAATGGTACAATATACGGAATAAAAACAATGGACTGTATCATTCGATTTATTTTGGTATTCTTATTCAAATATAAAGCTAGTAAAAGCCCAAAAAAGATAAATCCCACTACTGTCCACAATGTAAACTGGCAAGTATTATATAAAACCTGCATAAATTCAGAATCTGTAAATAAGGAAATGTAGTTCTCAAATCCGATAAACTTCATATCTCCTATCATGTTCCATTTGAAAAAGCTTAGATAAACCATATATGCAATCGGATAAACCATAAATACCATACAAATAATCATTGCTGGTGTAATCATCAGATACGGAAGTGTCTTATTTCCAATGCCTTCCATAGAAAAAGTTAAACCTTTTGTTTTCTTTTTACTGTGTATTCCCGCAGGAATATCCAACACCTTTCCACCTTTTAATCTTATATCCATCATTTTCTCCTATCTTAATCTCTGTTCCTGAGCATCAAAATATACAAGCTTCTCATCTGGTACAAAAATAATTACTCGTCCGTCTGCTATAGTTGCTTCATCAAAAATCTTCACCTGCACGCGTCCATAAGAGGTATCAATTTTATATAACGTTTCTGTTCCTAACATTTCATGTGTTACAATGCTACCAGCTATTGCCATTCCTTTTCCAGGAAGGTTTTCTCCCTCTTTGATTAGCATCGCATATTCTGGACGAAAACCTACAAATGCTGCTTCCGCAAACGGTGTATGCTCATAAATCAAACAGGATAAATCAATGATATTCATTGGTGGTGTTCCAATAAACTGAGCTGTAAACACATTGTCCGGATCATGATAAATCTTATAAGGACTTCCCTGCTGCATAATCTTTCCTTTATGCATCAACACGATGTGTGTTCCCATTGACATTGCTTCCACCTGATCATGTGTTACATATACGAATGTAGAACCAAGTTTATGATGAAGCTCAATTAAATCTGTTCTTAACTGACTTCTAAGCTTTGCATCCAGATTGGATAATGGTTCATCCATTAAGAACACTTCCGGATTCTTTACCATCGCTCTTGCGAGTGCTACTCTCTGTCTCTGTCCTCCAGAAAGAGCATTTGGCTTTCTATTTAAATACTCCTTTAAACCAACCGCTGTACTTACTTCTTTAATTCTAGCTTCTCTCTCGTCCTTTGGAACCTTACAGTTCTTAAGTCCAAACTCTATATTTTCTTTAACAGTCATAGTCGGGTATAATGCGTAGTTCTGAAATACCATAGCAATTCCTCGATCTCCCGGCTTTACTTCTTTCATATCTTTTCCATTTATTGTTAAAGTTCCATTTGTTTCCTGCTCCAACCCGGCTATCATACGAAGTGTGGTAGACTTTCCACAACCTGACGGTCCGAGCAATACCGTAAAACTTCCTTCTTCAATCTCTAAATTCAAGTTTTCAATAACAGGCTTTTCTTTTCCATATGCTTTCTCAATATCCTGTAATACAATTTTTGATTCCATTTTTCTTTTCCTCTCTTCCTCTTAACAGGACTAGATTATCAATCTTATGTAAAATCTAAAATCGTTCTTTTGTAAAATAAATATATATTTTTTGTATAATTCGTTTGCATAAATACAAAGACAGCCTTCTCAGGCTGTCTTGTCTCTTCTATCCGCTTGCTCATATAACGCATCCCATAAGATATCTTCTACTATTTTACAGGTATTATCTGCGGCTTTTTTTACATAATCATACGCAGTCTCCATAGCATATCCTATTTTAACCGCGCCAAACATACTAATATCATTCTCCTGATCACCAAAAGCAACTGTATGATCTAATGAAAAACCTGCTATTTTTGATAAAATTTTTAATGCCGGTCCCTTTCCACTTCCTTTTGGAATAAAATCAAGCCAGCCGTTACCACTATCTAATATGCTAACTTCCTGTCCAAATTTTTTTCTAAAACGTTCCTTGGCTTCCTCCGGTATCTGCTTTTTATAAACAGCAGCTACTTTCATAATATCTTCTTTGATATCCACAAAATCCTTTACAAGTACTACATTTGTACACAAATTCTCAGCTTTTTGCACCAAACTTTCATTGGAAGAAAAAATATACCCACCATTTACACCACTTACATATATATCTACATCTTGCTCTTTTTTCAGTTCCTCTATAATACTCAGTGCAAACTCATTGCTGATAGAGTTTTTATAAACAATTTTTCCCTTCCACACAACCAGTGATCCATTTTCTGCAATAAAGCCTATTTTCTCTTCTACTCCAGCCATCATCCTCTTAAGATTGGAATACTGTCTTCCACTGGCTGCAATAAAACCAATCTGATTATTCAGCATATCTTGCAATACTTTATAAAATTTGTCGGATGGTTCCTTCATATTCTCTCGAAGTAAGGTTCCATCAAAGTCACTAACCACCATGGTTATATCTGTATTTTCTAATTTCATGTTCTATAATCCTTTTTCTAACAACTCTTCAATATCTTTTTCAATTCCAACCAAATCTTTTTCGTCCGGAATATAATATTCCAATACTATTTCAGCATGTGGCGTATATTTCTTATAACATTCTATGAATCTATCAAAATCCAATGTTCCATCATGCATTCTCTTGTGATAATCATCCTTACCATCATTATTATGCACATGATATGCTATAATTTTATTCTTTAGTTCTGAAATAACTCGCTCCAAATCCCAGCCATTACAATATGCATGACCAATATCAATCAGTACAGGATTGGGCATAGACAGACATTCTTCTATAAATTCCTGCTCATTGAATATTACATTTTTATGAGATGGAACACCCACATTTTCAATAACAACCTGAATTCCAACCTCTTCTGCCATGCAATTTACTTCTTGAAGATTTTTCCTTGTATTGAAAAGCATTTTTTCTCGTTCTTCCGGTTTAACTTCCATATTGTTGTAATGATAAACCATGTATCTTCCATTCAATTCCTTGGTAAGTGCAATAGATTTCTTTGTTGCCATGGTTGTAAAAGCATATCTTTCATCATTATCATCTACCGAATGTTCACTCTCATAATATTGCTCATGTACAGAAATCGGTATTTGCGTTAGTCTTTTCTTATACTTCTCTAACACCAAATCATATCCCGTTTTATGCCATAAAGGGAAAATTTCCAATCCAACATTTGGATATTTTTCTGCGATTTTCAATGTGTTTTCAAAATCTATATTATCATTCATTAATGTACTTAATAATATCATATAACTACTTCTCCTTAGGATAGCCTAAATTCTTTTGTGTTTCACCATCAAAAAAGTGTACTTTATCAAAGTTTGGCTCCAAGTGTACTGTTTCTCCCGGTGTTGGTACATCACCATCACTAAGTGCTAGCATTTCCACTCCATTAATCTGAAAATAAACGCCATACTTATCACCATAATCTTCCACGTAACGAACAACTGCCTTTACAGAATAGTCTTTATCATTCCCTTTTCTTGATAAGCAAATATCTTCCGGACGAATTCCAAAATATATTTTATTTTGCTTTTTGATTACCTTGCACCATGCATCCGGCACTTTCATTTTCTTTCCATCAATAAATATCTTTCCATCTTCATATGCAGCCTCTACTACATTCATTGGTGGAGAACCAATAAATCTTGCTGTAAACACATTTGCAGGCTTATTATATATTTTTTTAGGTGTATCAAATGCTTGTAATACACCTTTATCCATTAAAGCAATTTTCTGTCCAACAGTCATAGCTTCTGTTTGATCATGAGTCACATAAATCATTGTCTGATGATATTTTTCATGAATCTTCACTAACTCTTTTCTTGCATGGGCACGTAATTGTGCATCCAAATTAGATAACGGTTCATCTAAAAGGAAATAGTCTGAGCGCTTTACAATTGCTCTTGCCAAAGCAACTCGCTGTCTTTGTCCTCCTGAAAGCTCTTTCGGTTTTCTTTCTTCTAGTCCTACTAAGTCCAACATTTTAATCGCTTCGCTTGTACGTTCTGCAATCTCATTAGCTGGAAATCTATTTACTTTTAAAGCATATGAAATGTTATCACGTACACTCATATGCGGATACAATGCATAATTTTGGAATACCATGGATACATTTCTATCTCCACTTTCCACGTCATTGACTCTTCGGCCACCCATATACAAATCACCAGAAGTGATATCTTCAAGACCTGCCAGCATACGTAAAGTGGTAGACTTTCCACACCCAGAAGGTCCTAGAAGAATCAATCTTTCTCCTGCTTTTATCTTCATATTCAATTTTTTTACAACCTGATTTTGATCGTATGATTTACAAACCTGGTCAAATACAATTTCTTTCATAAAACTCCTATCCTCACAAATGATTATTTAACCCCTGACAGTGCGAATGTATTGATAATATATCTTTGGAATATAATATACATTAGAAGCGGAACCATCATAGTAATTACAGATACAGCCATTGCAACAGTAAAATCTGTTCCCCCTTCTGCACTAATAAACATCTGCAACGCCAATGACAAAGTATAATTGTCCTTCGACTTTAATATCAATACCGGCCATACGTATTCATTCCATGAATTAATAAAGAAAATAATTCCTGTGGAGACAACAGACGGCTTAATAATTGGCACAATAATATCCTTCATAACTCTTGCATGACCTATTTTTTCAATTTTGGCCACTTCAACAAGAGACCTTGGTATTGTTCTCATAGACTGCCGTAGCAAAAAAATCCCCAATGCATCTGCAAACTGTGGTAACGCAACCCCCATAATATTATCATTTAGTCCTAATTGAGAAATAGTTATATAATTCGGAATCATCGTGACCGTAAATGGAATAAACATTGTACTGATTAGCAAGAAATACACTCCGCGTTTTCCCTTAAAATCGAAAAATACAAATGCATACGCTGCTAAGATACTTGTTATACTTTTAAAGATTGTAACTATCGTAGCTATGATAAATGTATTCCATGTGATTTTTACAAAGGGAAGAGCCGAAAAAACATACTTGTAATTTTCCAATGTAGGTTTTATTGGAATTATTCTCCATATATGATTTGTTGCTTCTTCAAATGTTTTAAAAGAATTTACGAAAGCAAACAGAATAGGAAAAAGAAGCACAATCGCAATTAGTCCTAACAGAATATGAATACCAATCTGTTTCATGTTAATTCTCATAATATACTCCTTTTTCAACAAACTTAAATTCCAACAAAAGCAATACGATAAATAATGTCATAGTCACAACGGAAAGTGCACTAGCATCTCCAGTCTGATATAAGGTAAAAGCCTCATGATAACTCTGATAAATCAAATTTGAACTTGCATAATTAGGTCCTCCCTGTGTAACAACTTTAATCGGCGTATACACATACTGAAGTCCTTGTACAATTGTCATAATCAAAACATAAACGCCTGTCGCCGAACTCATAGGCAACACTATCTGAGTGAAAATCTTGTAATCCGAAATATTATCAATTTTAGCAGCTTCAATTACCTCTTGAGGCACTCCCATTACTCCACCTAATACAATGATAAAATTGTATCCAAATACCTTCCACGAAGTAATCAAACTTAATATTGCAATAACCAATCCCTCGGTCTTGGACCAAGTCGGTATCTGCATGCCAAAGTTCTTCAAAATAATAGCAATCGGTCCTGATATGGGATTTAATATCCACACATACAATACGGAACCTACTACCAACGAAATAACACTCGGAAGGAAAAAGGCCGTTTTATAAAAGCCTTTTCCCTTCTCAATAACAAATGTTAATAGATAAGATACCACATATGGTGCTACTAAATTCATAATCAATAATATAACGATATAGACTACTGTATTTCCTAACACTTTGTAAGTTACTTCATCTTGAAACAAATCAATATAATTCTGCAATCCTACGAATTCCTTAACTGGCTTTATCATGTTCCAGTCAAAGAAACTTAGATAAATTGTTCGAATTAATGGCCAAAACATAAATACACAAAATGCAATGAATGCGGGTAATATAAACACACCTGCTAATATATGCTCTTTTGCTTTTCTTTTTTTCATTGTCGTTCTTGTCTCCTGCTCTAATATCCTAATAAGGTATTAATTTTATCCTGTGCACTTGTCAGTCCTTCCTGTGCACTGATAGAACCGCCTAAAATTTGATCCTGTGCATCACTCAAAATCTGATCCGCCTCTAATCCAACATTTCCTGGAAATGATGCCCAACTAACAACACCATCCATTTGAGTTGTTGCTGCTTTCATCATTTCATTCTCTTCCAAGAAACTCTTTAAACCTTCTGGACTGTCTGCTACATCCTTGCGTGGTGGTACATAGCCTGTTCCTATTGTCCATGTTGCCATACTTTCAATTTCGTACAAATACTTCATAAACTCCCAAGCTGCTTTCTGCTCTTCCTCTTTTAGCGCCGTAATAGCAAGGAAACATCCTCCTGCTGGAACTATTCTCTCCTTACCTTTCCACACTGGTGAATTTACTGCTGCTGCCTCAAACTGTGCAGTCGACTGAATACTAGCTCTTCTAGCAATTGTAGTATATAGCATTGCAACCTCACCTGCGTTAAATGCCTGACAACCTTCATCCCATGTAATATGTGGAGTAAGTCCTTGTGTTATCATATCTGCCCACATTTGCATTGCTTCTATACCGCCTTCCGACGCTATATTTGTATGCATTTTTCCATCTTTATCTGCAGTAATAAACTCTGCACCATTACTCTCCAATAACGCCTGTGCACCCCAATTATCATCTTCAATATAACATCCGTATTTTCCAGTCTTCTCATTGATAATTTTGGAATATTCATATACTTGTTCCCAAGTTTGTGGACCTTCTTCAGGAAGTCCTGCCTCTTTAAATAAATCAACATTATAAAACATTACAGGGCTACTTAAAGAGTATGGAATACCTACTTGCTCTCCGGATGTATTAACAGCTAAGCCTAAAATATTTGGTAAAAAATGGTCTGCTAAAAATGTACTATTTTCCGCATCAAATTTTTCAATTGCATTTTGCGGGGTAAGATAACTGAAGTTATTGGAAAAATATTCAAGATAAGACCAGCCAATTTGTACAACCGCAGGAGAGTTCCCTACTGCCACTTCTGCCTGCAAATTTTTCATTAATCCCGCATACATATCTGGATTGTACTTTGCAACTACCTCTATATGATCATTTTCCTTATTAAACTTGTTTACTAATTCTTCTACTGCCGCACCGCCCTGTGCTTCTGCGTTACAATGCCAATACTCAATTTTTACTTTTTCTCCATTTGCTGTAATACTATCGCTTTTTGCTGTTTCACTATCATCTATCGTTGTGGTATCTAAGGCACCGCAACCTGTCATAAGCATTGTTGCTGCAAGCAACGTTGCTCCTAATCTCTTTATTTTTTTCATTTGCTTTTTCATACTTTTTCCTCATTTTTTCTTTGTTTTTGACTTGCGCTTGTCCTTACCAAAATAGCATATGTATTTTTTGTAAACTATCGTCAATCTGTAAAATAGAAGTAAAATACAATATCATCTTATTTCTAACTTTTTAATGGCTACATAGAAAATACCATAATATGTAATGAGTTCTTGATTACAAAAATAAACAGTGTTATCATATAAAATTAGGTCATCATAAAACACACGATGACACACATAGAAACAAGACATCAAGGAGGACTAAATTATGAAAAAAGTTTTTATGGCATTTGCAATGACAGTAGGAATGGTATTTTGTGTGAGCTGTGGCAAGACAGAAACCGCATCATTACCAGTATCCACACCAGAAGAAGTTAAAACTGTTCTTATTGCAGGAAATGAAGAATATGTCGCTAACAGCAGCAACAAAGGTGATATTTCAAAAGAAAGACGTGAAGATACTGCTACAAATGGTCAGTTTCCATACGCTACCATCATTACCTGTTCCGATTCCAGAGTTCCTGCAGAGCATATCTTCAATGCCGGTATTGGTGATTTATTCGTTATCCGAACCGCTGGAAATGTAATTGGCGACTATGAGCTCGGCAGTGTTGAATACGGTGCAGAACACCTAAACACAAAGCTTGTTGTTGTAATGGGTCATACAGGATGTGGCGCTGTACAGGCTACCTTAGAAGGCGGCGGACATGGTAATGTTCAAGCAATTACGGACGAAATCGCTTCTTGTTTAACACCTGATTGTAGTGCAACAGAAGCAGAAATCTTAAATGTAAAAAACAGTATAGACAAAATTAATAGCAGTGAAGCAATTCAGGAACTTACAGAAGAAGGCTTAGTAGAGGTTGTCGGCGCAATCTATGATATCTCTACTGGTACTGTAACCTTTTTAGATTAGTTTACATATTATTAAAAGAGTCTCACACCTTAGGTGTAAGACTCTTTTATTACATTTTTGTTCTAAGCTCTAACTTTTTACTTCCTCATCATTCCCGCTAACACATCTACACAACAATCAATTCCAAGACTTCCACTATCTAAGCAAATATCAAAACGCTCCATATCGCCCCATTTCCAGCCTGTATGTACATTATAGAATCCACTACGCCTTTTATCTGATTTGCGAAGGAATTCTTCTGCCTCATCTTTTGCAAGCTTCTCTGTCTCAATCGCACGTTGTAAACGGTACTGCTTATCTGCATGTACAAATACCTTTAAGCAGTCTGGTCTGTCCTTTAAGATATAGGAAGCACATCTTCCTACAATGACACAGTCCTGCTTTTCTACAATCTCTTCTATTATCTTCTTCTCTTCCAAGAAAAGTCTTTCTGCCATCGGAAGATTCGTATTGTTTTTATGACTGCCTCCAATGGCAGTTTTTGAAAGATTAAAAATGATACTGCCCGGAGCAGTCTCTTCTAGTTGTTCCACATAGATTGCCGGAAGCTCCAACCTTTTCGCTGCCTCTATAAGAATATTTCTATCATATAATTCAATACCTAGCTTCTTTGCAACGCGTCTTCCAATTTCATTACCACCACTTGCAAACTCTCGTTCCATTGTTATTATTTTATACATACCATTGGCTCCTTTCTTATACACAAAACATAATACTGCATAAAACCTATCCCAAATTCACTCTTGCATCATGTTTTGCTTTCTCAGCAACAAGTGCTTCAACCTATGCTAACTAGTTAGTCTCTCTTATATATCATATCGCATTTTTGCGCTATTGCATATACTTTTGTTTGTTATTTTCTTTATTGTCTGCCATTTTTTAAAAAAATATAAATAAAACAATAAAAGACCCCCAACAAACACGTTTCATGCTGTTGGGGGTATAGAACGACTATATTATTTGCAATTATTTTCTTATTATGCTTCTAATAACTTTTCTACAGACGCAAGCTTTACACAAAGCACAAATACTTCACAAGCCTTCTTTAATTCTTCTGAAGAAGGAAGTGTTGGTGCGATACGGATGCTGGTATCCTGTGGATCATTCATATACGGATAAGTAGAACCTGCCGGAGTCATTACAACACCTGCTTCTTTACAAAGAGCAACAACTCTCTTTGCACATCCTTCTAACGTATCAAATGCTACGAAATAGCCACCAAGAGGCTTTAACCAGCTACCAATCTCAAGACCACCAAGCTCCTGCTCTAAGGTGTTGAGTACTGCTTCAAACTTTGGTCTAAGGATTGCTGCATGCTTCTCCATATGAGCATGAACACCTTCTGCGTTACCAAAGAACTTCACATGACGCATTTGGTTGAGTTTATCATGACCAATTGTCTGAACCGTCATATATTTCTTAATATCTGCTACATTTGCTGGAGAAGTAATGAGTGCTGCTACACCGGAACCTGGGAAGGTAATCTTAGATGTGGAGCAAAGCTCATAATACATATCAGGATTTCCTGCCTTTTCACATTCTTCTACAATATTTAAAATCTGTGCCTTATTTTCTACAAAAACATGATGTATAGCATACGCGTTATCCCAAAAGATTCTAAAGTCTGGTGCCGCCGGCTTCAAATTCGCAAATCTTCTTACTACCTCATCAGAGTAAACAACACCGCTTGGATTAGAATACTTTGGAATATTCCAAATACCCTTTACCGCTGCATCATTATTTACATACTGCTCTACTAAATCCATATCAGGACCGTTTTCATCCATAGGAATTGCAATCATCTCGATGCCAAAGCTCTCTGTAATAGCAAAATGTCTATCATAACCCGGAACAGGACAAAGAAACTTTACCTTATCAAGCTTACACCATGGTGTATTACCTGCAATACCGTGAATCATAGCCTTTGCAATCAAATCATACATAACATTTAAGCTAGAATTACCATATACGATAACGTGGTCTGTCGGTGCTTCCAATAACTCACCAAAAAGTTCTCTAATTTCTGTGATACCCTCAAGAATACCATAATTTCTAAGATCCATTCCCTGAACGCCTTTGAATGCTGACTCACTGTTTAATACGTCTAACATTGGAAGGGAAAGGTCTAACTGATCTGCACCTGGCTTACCACGAGACATGTCAAGTGAAATGCCCTCTTCCTTAATCTTTGCAAATTTTTCCTGTAACTCTCTCTGAAGTGACTGAAGTTCTTCCTTGCTTAAATCCTTGTATGCTTTCATCTATATACCATGCCTTTCTTTTTATCTTTATTACAGGTGGAGACTTTCATTTTGTATCTGTCTTTTTCGGACGGACATTTGTCTTTTTGTTACACCCTTATGACATTATAATAATGGAATTACATTCTGTCAATGAAAATCGGAAGATTCAAGCTTTTTTGCCAAAGATTTCCTTTGCAATCTCCACAAGTATGAGCAAAGTGACGGGACCAAGCAGCACTCCTCCTATACCATAAAAGAGCACGCCGGCATATACAGAGACTAAAATAACAACTGGTGACACCTGTAATCCATCCCCCAAAAGACGAGGCTCCAATACCTCACGAATCACAATACACAAAATATACGCTGTAAAAACGACAATCCCTGCAAGATAGTTACCTCCAAGTAGCTGTATAACCCCGATTGGTACCAATACAATTCCTGTTCCAATAAACGGAAGCACATCCATTACTCCTGCAAGCAAACCGTAAAACCAAAATTCTGAGATGCCTGCCCAAAAAAGGCCTGCCCCTGCTGTTAGACTGATGCAACAAAGAATTACACTTTGTGTTTTAATAAAGGTCTTCATCATACCACCAAGCTTTTTCCCAATACGAATAATAATGGAAAGAACTCTGTCTATAGAAGGCTCCAATACCGCAACATTCAATAACCCCTGCTGCCATTGGTCAATCTCCCTTGCAAAAAGCACAACACAGATAAAGGTTACAAGGCCTAAGGTGAACAATCTCCCCATACCTGCAAGATACCGTAACGTGCTCGATATCCATGAGCTACTCTCCATTGCAAGATTGCCAAAAATCCCAAATATTTTATCATGCAACCATGCTTCGATCACGCCATTTCCAAGTCCACTATACCCCTCTAATGTATGACAGAAATTAGAGATTAGCTCTATACATTCTGTCTCAATCACAGCTAAATTTTGGATAAAACTCTGTGCTCTGCTAAAGAAAAAAGTTCCAAGCCCAATAAAAAGCAATAATACAAAAAGCAAAAGGGTAAACAATACTCCTCCTGCCATAATGCCCTTGCCCTTTTTCTGACACCAGCCCTTTTTCAAGCACAACCTATGAAGTGGCACCACGATAATCACAGCCACAATAAACGGTAAAAAATATGGAACCACATATTTCATAAGTAATAACACTACCACTACTACTACGGCATAGATTAACAGATTTGTATAATCCTGTTTTTTTTCATTATAATGTTGCATAAAAAAATCCCCACACTATCTTATTTATAAAATAGTATGGGAATCTATTCTTTATAATATACCAAAGTACTTCAACAGAATGATTACTCTTTTGTAGCACCTGCTGTTACACCATAAATTAAATACCTTTGTAAACACATATACAAAATGGTAATTGGTACGGCTACCAGAATGGCTCCTGATGCAAATAATGTGTAACTATTGTTTGTATCACCACTAATCAATTCATACAATCCAACTGCCAGCGTTTTCTTTTTATCTGAACTAATCAGTAATCTTGGTAATACATAATCCATCCATGGTGACATGAAGGTATTCACTGCCAAAAATGTAATCATTGGCATAGATAAAGGAATAATGATTTTAATAAATATTTGAATTCTGCTTGCGCCATCTATCATAGCCGCTTCATCCAAGGATTTAGATACTCCATCCAAGGAGCCCTTCATCAGCCATGTATTAAACGGAATCTGTCCCGCAATATATGTTAATGCCAGAGAATATATATTATCTAATAATCCAAAATTTTGATACAATACATAAATTGCTGTCATTGCCATAAAAGATGGAAACATTTGAATTACCATAATCGCCATAAGTCCAATCTTTTTTCCTTTAAAACGGAAACGTGAAAAGACATATGCTGACAATGTCGATATAATCGTTGAACAAACCATATTTACTGTTGCAACCTTTAATGTATTACCATACCATAACTTAAAATTTGTATCCTTGAACAAATTTATATAATTTTGAATGGTAGGATTCTCCGGTATCATTTTCGCATTTGCCAATGATGATGAATTACCAAAAGAGGAACCAACAATCCAGAGAACCGGTATGAGTACAATAATGGCCACTATGATTAACTCTAAATATGTAAAAAACATTTTAATGTGCTTTCTCATACATCCTCCTAAAAATCTTCTTTAAAAGCTTTTGTTCTTCTTAAATTCCAGATTGAGATACTTCCAATGACAATAAAAATTAGAATAGAGAATACCGATGCCATATTATAAAGCTGGTTATCCAATGTCAATTTGTAAATCCAAGTAATTAGAATATCTGTCGAACCTGCAAACTGATAATTTGTATTCGTAGGCCCACCATCCGTTAGAAAATATATGGTACCGAAATTATTAAAGTTACCTGCAAAGCTCATAATAATCAATGGAGATGCCGCATTTAATACTAGCGGTAATGTAATACGCCTAAACTCATCCTTTGGAGATGCTCCATCCAGTTTAGCCGCTTCATACAGCTCTTGAGGAATTCCTGTCATAATACCTGTCATCAAAGCCATAAAATACGGAAATCCCATCCACAAATTAACCAATATTAAAGTTATTCTCGCCAAATTTGGTCTTGTCGGATCAGTAAACCAAGATACTCTCTGTTCCGTTATTCCCCAATCCAATAACAGCTGACTAATTGGTCCAAACTGTCCGTTAAACATGGTTCTAAATACCAAAAGAGAGATCATTCCAGGAATTGCCCATGGTAAAATATAAATACCTCTCCACATTTTACGAAACTTAATTTTCTCATTGTTAAGAATAACTGCCTGAAATAAACCGGCTGCAAAACAAGTAAAGGTAGATGCAAATGCCCATACAACCGTCCAACCTAATACTCCCATAAAAGTTTCACTCCATACAGGAATATTAACTAAATTAAAAAAGTTCTTTAATCCCACCCAAGAAACAAGCTTTGTAGGTGGCATGTTGGACTTTGTATAATTCGTAAATGCTGTTAATGCTGAGAAAATAATAGGCATAACGGATAAAAACATTAACAGCACGATTCCCGGAAGTAATATGACATAATGAAAACATTTTGACCAGATTTCTTTCATATAGTCCAATGCACTTCTTCGAATACCCGTTTCATTAAATTGAACTCTACCGTTATATGCATCCTTTACATTCCACAAATAAATTGCTATATATAGTGCAAAAACCAATACAACAATAATACCGCGTATCATCAAAATGATAGAATGATCACCTTCTGTTACACCTGCCAATGTTAAAGTACGTGGTTTTGTTCCTAACGTAATTAATCCCCAAACGCCCTTAATAAAAAAGCCACCATTTTCTCTTATACGATAACTTGCTTCAAAATAGTTTCCTGTACAAATTTCTACACAAACCATAGATAGCTGTAACAAAAAGAAAAACAGTGCTTTGATATATTCTTTATTCCATAATTGCCCGCTTCCCCATACAAGGGCAGAAGCCGCAGCCGGATAAGCCGGCTGCAATTTCTTAACGGATTTGTTTTGCTTTTCCGTATTCATTACTATACTCTTCTCCCTTCAAGGTGCAACATTCATTGCATCTTTAAAAGTTCTTTTATAACCCTTAACTTATATCTTATTGTCCGCTTACTCTTAGTGCTTCGAAATCTTCCTGTGCTTTTTTAGCTGCTTCTTCTGGAGTAATTGTCTTATCCCATACACCACGATACATTCCTTCTGCCGCTGTCCAGAAATAGCTAACTTCTGGAATAGAAGGCATTGCCTTAGAGAACTGTGCCTGTTCCATAAATGCCTGAACCTTAGCATCTTCATTTAATCCATCAATCGTAGAACCATCTTTTAAAGCTGGCAACTTTCCAAGTGTCTTATATGCAAATGATTCAATCTCGTCAGAACCAATAAACATTGCAAGTGCACGTGCTGCTGCCGGATATTTCGAATAAGAAGAAACACAAACTACCTGTACTCCTGAGAAAGTATATGGCTGTTTTCCATCAAACATAGGAAGCTTAGATACACCAAACTCAAATCCATTTTCTTCAGCACCCTTTCCAATCTCTTCTAATGACCAAGGTCCGCAGATTAAGTATGGAGTTTCTCCCTTTGCAAATTCAACAACCGTAGTATCCCAGTTTGCATCTCCCTGATTTACATCCCAATATGGACGGAACTGTTCAAAGTATTTTAATCCATCAACTACTGCCTGAGAATCAAAGTTTGCTGAATCAGGATCTGTTCCATCAGCACCAAACAATTCATATCCAAAAGAAGTTACAAACATATGATTCATATAAGAGTTACCTGCTTCCCAACGAATGGTCCACTTATTTGCTGCCGGATCATTATATTTCTCTGCAAGAGCCATAATATCGTTCATATCCTTTGCTGGTTCCGCAGAATCTACCAATCCTTCTGAAGCCAACTGTTCCAATAATGTCTTATTATAAATTAATGCTACGGATTCCGTCAGATATGGTACTCCGTACAGATTACCTTCATAGTCAATGGTTTCTACTGCAGAATCCAAAAATCTATCTCTAATAATGGTATCGTAATTACCCATCATACCAATAACAGTACTATTCATTGCATCACCAATGGCATCGTGTGGAATAATGAATACATCTGCGCCTGTTCCTGCTTCACCCTCGAGCATTAACTTACCAACAGACTCTGTGGATGATACTACCTCTGTTTCTACTACAGTTCCTGGATATTTTGCCTCAAATCCTTCTTTTACTGCTACTGCAAGCTGTTCATTATCTACCCACAATTTTAAACTAGCAGAACCATTCGCAATTTCTTCTTCTAATTCATACATCTGCTGCTCTTCATTCCATGCAAGACCTCCATCTTCGTTTTGTGCCTCTGCTTCTGTTTCTGCATTCTGTGTTTCCCCTGATGCTGCGCTTTCGTTAGACTGTTCTTCGCTACCGCATCCCGCAAGCATACCTACGCTCATACAAGTTGCTAAAAATAACGCTACCATTCTTCTCTTCATAGTTTTTCCTCCCTAAATCACAATTTGCTATACATTTTTATTCCTTATATGCTCTAACTGCCCCTTCTTGTAAACAAAAAGAGCAAAGAATAAAATGCCAAAGTTATAAACCAAATATACGAAAGAAACATTTCCAAACAATCCCGCTACCATTGCTATTACTGCCGGTATCGTTGCCGAATAACTTAAAAATGCAAATATTTCTTTAAACGATAAAGGAAATGCCGCCGTTAGGTTAATTGCAAGTGCCATTACAGAAATCCCTAAAAGAAAGATAACATTTAATACTATTAAGGAAATGTATATCATTCCTATGAGACTGCCTTGCACGGAATAATCAATCAATGATTTTTTTTGCAATTCTAAGATAATAGGACTTGAAAGCATCATTCCAGTAAAAATCGTCTGGAAAATCACTTTAAAAAGCTTTGACTTTCTAGCTTCATAAACCCCTCTCCACGTAAATCTCTTCCATGCAAATAAAAAAATTGCTTGCTCCATAACTGCTCCTCTCGTTTTTTCGTATTTTTTCGTTACAAGCAAATTATAGCACAAACAATTTTGTCCGAAATAGAAATAAGTATACATAATATACAAAAAAGTAAACTTATTAACTGTTGCATTATTTTATTTTAAATATTGGATCTCTTTTATACTCACTTGGTAGTATTCCTATTTCCTGCTTGAATAGTTTTGAAAAGTAAGAAGGATTTGCTATCCCTACTTTTGCACAAATATCATAAATGCTATCGTCACTCTGTTCCAACAATTGTCTAGCATGTTCTAATCGGGTTTTTAGCAAGTACTTTTTAAACGACATATTCATAACCTGCTTAAATAATCTCCCAAAGTACACTTGATTCAAAAAAACATGTTCTGCTACTTCTGCAATAGACAATTCTTCATTATTCAAATGATGTCTGATGTATTCACAGGCACTTTCTATATATTGATGCTTCTCTATATGTTCAGGAACCATCGCTTCTCTTTCACGTATGACAAATTGAAGCAGTTTGTATAAAATATCTGCAAGCTTTGCATCTGTACATCGATCTATTGCCTGATAAAAATCCTGATAACCCTTTTGTACCGCAGTTGTCAATCCATATGAATTCCCTAAGAGCACCTCTGTTCTAACCCCTAATTGATGTATATACATTTTATTGAGCAATTCATTATCCGATAAACTATAGATAAAACGAATAAAGTTCTTTTTCATTTCTATCACATCATTTCTTCTCAATTCTGTAAGAATATCTTTTTCAATATCTATGGAACACAGCTCTTCTTCCCATTTCTCTTGGCTATCCAGGCCAATCAGTATTTTGTTTCCTTCTTCATATTCTATATCAAATAACTTCCTTGTCTCTATATACGCTTCTTTCATCCCTTGTATCCCATGATAGCCTTGACTTACCGCATAGATAAGTTCTACGTCCAATTTTTCTTCTATTTGCTGAATCAGATATTTTATTTCAAGGTTATTCGTGCATTCTTGGTTATCAATTAAGTAAACTCTACTATCATCACGCTGATCAATAACCCATATTAGGTATTCTTCCTTTAACTTATTTTCCAGCTCTTTAAGAAATTCTTGTTTTTTCTTATAAAAATCATCTTGTTCTTCTATTTTGTACAATATATCCAAGTCGACTTTTAATCCCATGTAAAAATGTTCATCCGAAATTTCATTCTGTAGATTTTCTACGGTCTGTCTAAAGTCTTTATCCGAAATCAAATTTTGCAGAAAACGCTCCAACATAAACTGCACATAATGTTTCTTTTCTGCTTCCATAAATTTCTTCCATCTGCGTTGTTCCTGTCTCTCTATTTCCTTCACCTTTTTACCCATTCCCTTATACTGCATATTTTTCTCTATACAACGCAATTATACTTTATTATGTTAACATCCACAACATTTGTCCGCTAAGCCTATATAATATGTGTCTTTTCCCCATAAAAAAGTGCAAGCTCGGCAGCTTGCACTCAAAGAATTTACTTCGTAAATTCTTTATTAACTACCACTACGTAACAGCAATTTCCTATTACAAAATAAAAAGGACTGCAAAAGCTTTCTCTTTTCACAGTCCCTAAATAGAATTCCTATTTCTCAATCATCGCAATCTTCACCAGCTCGTCCGAAATGTTCAGGGCATGGTCACCAATTCTCTCAAAATCAGTAAGCATTTCTGAGAATAAAATACTTCCCTCGTCCGTACAGGTTCCCTTCTGAATTCTGTTAAACATGTTATTACGAAACTCTGCTGTCATATCATCGATTCTCTGCTCCATACCGGCAATCCTTGCATGCCATGCAACAACATCATCGTCATGTGCTTCAAACAAGAATTTAAATAATTTATCACAAGCCTTTTGTATCTCTACAATCTCCTGTTGAGCCATTTCCGAAAAGATTATATTTTTCTCTTTAATCATATTCGAATACCCTGCAACATTAATCGCATGGTCTCCAATTCGCTCGATATTGCTTGTTAACGTATAAAAAGCATTGAATATCTTACTACCATTCTCTGTTGTCTCATGAATCATTGCTGTTGTGATGTATTTTGAAATTTCTTTATTTAGATAATCAATATATTCTTCCTTTTCTTCTACCGTCGCTAATGCAACCGTATCCTTGGATGCAAACACCTCGAAAGCATTATGTACATTCTCTCTTGCCATCTGCAACATACGCATAAGCTCTTTTCTAGTTCCTTCCATACTAATTGCAGAAACACCAAGCTTATCTGTATTCATCGGTTTAATGTTAAGCAAATAGAACCCTTCCATTTCTTCTGCATTTCCCTTGTCACGAAGAACGAATTGAGCAAACTTTGTAAGCCATGTTCCGAAAGGAATCAAAAGAATGGATGTTACAATATTAAACGTTGTATGTAAATTTGCTATCTGTGCCGAAGCATTATCCGGCGTCCAGCTCTCTACAAGCGAGATAAGTGCCGTGGTTAGACACAAGGTCGTAAAAATAACCGTACCAATGACATTAAATGTAATATGAATTACCGTTGTTCTCTTTGCGTTTTTGCTCGTTCCAATAGACGCAAGAAATGCTGTAATACAAGTACCGATATTCATACCGAATAACACAAATGCTGCACTGCTAAGCTGAATAATGCCACTGCTTGCCAATGCCTGTAAGATACCTACAGACGCAGATGAGGACTGAATAATCGCGGTAAATCCGGCACCTGCAAGAATACCCAATACCGGATTCTCAAAATTGGTCAATAAGTCTACAAAAGCCTGTGAATCTCTTAATGGCTTCATGGCATCGCTCATCATATCCATACCGATGAATAAAATACCAAGACCAGCCAGAATATTTCCAATATGATGAAGCTTCTCATTCTTCATAAATACAACGATTGCCACACCTAAAAAAGCTATAAACGGTGCAATAGCCCCCACATCCAAAGCAATCAGCTGTCCTGTAATTGTCGTACCAATATTGGCACCCATAATAATCCATACTGCCTGTGTTAAGGTCATCATACCGGAATTAACAAACCCAACTACCATAACCGTAGTTGCAGAAGAAGACTGAATAATCGCAGTAATTACTGCACCTACCAAAACGCCTAAAAAGCGGTTTGCTGTCAGTTT
This sequence comes from Lachnospiraceae bacterium, assembly GCA_017436865.1. GTDB lineage: Bacteria > Bacillota > Clostridia > Lachnospirales > Lachnospiraceae > COE1. The sequence goes on along the minus strand of JAFSCH010000108.1, from coordinate 24,432 downwards.
CTCTAAAATCTGCTTCATCTTGTTGCCAGCCGCTGCTTCTAAACCATTACTCATCATCTGCATTCCATATAGGAACAATGCAAGTCCACCGAGTAATCCCATCATTTGTGTCATTGTCATGAAATAAATCCTACCTTTCTTGCTTCCACAAATCTATGTCTTTTCACAAATTTGCGAAATATAAGGAACCTTTTTCTCCTTATATCATTTCTACTTTAATTAAGTTGGTATTCCCCGTCTGTCCATTTACCTGCCCCCCTGTTAATACCACATTATCTCCTTTTTTAAGCTTTAGCACTTTCTTTGCCTCATTCACGGCATTATAGAACATAACCTCAACGGAACTAAACTCCTCGCACATAACTGGTATTACACCCCAGCTTAAGTTCAGCTTACGCCACACCTTTTCCGATGTTGTCATACCAATAATATCTACCGGGCAACGGAAACGACTTACCATTCTTACCGTGCAACCGCTAATAGAGCTTACTACCATACATTTTGCCTTTACATCAACGGCCATGGAACATGCCGAATGAGAAATAGCGTCCAGATTATTACGAATCTCAAAATCAGAGGTTCTGAATCTCTTCATATAATTAATCTGATTCTCTGTATATTCTGCTACCTCTGCCATTGTCTTTACTGCTGCCACTGGATATTTTCCTGCTGCCGTTTCTCCGGAAAGCATAATTGCTGATGTACCATCATATACTGCATTAGCAACGTCAGACAACTCTGCTCTAGTTGCACGAGGATTGTGAATCATAGATTCCAACATCTCTGTTGCTGTAATCACGCGTGTACCCAGCATACGACACTTATTAATCAGATACTTCTGAACCGCTGGAACCTCAATCGCAGGAATCTCCACACCAAGATCTCCTCTGGCAATCATAATACCATTGGCAATCTCACAAATTTCCTCTACGTTATCTACACCGGCTCTGTTTTCGATTTTTGCAATAATATCAATGTCCTGTCCACCGTTTGCGTCTAAGAACGCTCTAAGGTCAGCAACATCCTGCTTGGTAGATACAAAAGAAGCTGCCACAAAATCAACCTCATTTTCAATACCAAAGAGCAAATCCTTCTTATCCTGTTCACTTAAATAGTCATTATCCATAACTTTATTCGGGAAATTCATGCTCTTGCGGTTAGAAAGCTCTCCGCCCGCAATTACTTTACAAATTGCATCATTTTTCTTTATCTCGATTACTTCAAAAATAACCAAACCGTTATTAACGAGAATGGTATCCCCTACTTTCAAATTCTCCACTAAATGTACATAATTTACAGATACACGCTCTTGATTACCCACAATGTCGTCTGTGGTAAAAGTGAAAGTATCACCATCTGCCAATGTAATTTTACCATTTTCAAAGGTCTTAATACGATACTCCGGTCCCTTAGTGTCCAACATAATGGCAATCGGTAATTTCATTTTTTCACGTATTTTCTTAACCAAATCTATTTTTTTCTTCTGTTCTTCATGAGAACCATGAGAGAAATTCAATCTTGCCACATTCATTCCGGCAAGACACATTTGTGTCAAAGTTTCTTCATTTTCACTTGAAGGTCCAATTGTACAAATAATTTTTGTTTTTTTCATTTTAATAACCATGCCTTTCTCAAAGTCTGCAAATTTGTGCAAAGCACAAATTTGCCGTGTGAAAAATCTTCCGTTTATGGATTTTTCACACTATTTCCTCATTATCCGCATTCATTCTATAGCCAACACCTAACTCATTTAAAATATATAGATATTCTCCCGGCTGCTCACCCAGTTTCTTTCGAATGTTTGCCATATTAACCTGTAATTTCTTTATACTTCCGGAATCCGAATATCCCCATATCTTCTTAATAATTTCAGAATAAGTAAGTACTCTTCCCGCATGTACAGAAAGCAGCTCTATAATATTATATTCCGTCTGCGTTAGTTTTATTTCCTGTTTATCTATCGTGACTCTTCTTGCTTCATATTCAATAGTCATATTTTTAATCTGTGTTTTTTTGCGAATCTGTCTGTCACCAACTCCCTGAAATCTACTAGTACGAAGTGTTGCACGTACTCTCGCTAACAACTCATTCGTTCCAAAAGGCTTCGTAATATAATCATTCGCCCCCAAATCCAGCGCTTTTACTTTATCTGATTCATTCGTTCTTGCAGACAATACAATAATCGGTATCGCAGACAGCTCTCTTGCCATTTGAATAAATTCACATCCATCCATATCGGGTAATCCTAAATCAAGAATAACGACATCTGGATTATGAGAACAAAATAAGGTCTTACCCGTTGCTCCATTTTGTGCAACCAGCACTTGATAATCATTCGTCTCTAAAATAGTCTTAACAAAATTAGAAATATTAATCTCATCCTCAATAATTAAAATCTTATGCTTGTTACACATGCTCTTCCTCCATATTTAATGCAAATCGAAAACAGCAGCCGCCCCCTTTTCGATTTTCTGCGGTTATACTGCCATTATGTGCCTTAATAATTGAAGCACATACCGATAAGCCTATTCCCATATTGTTCTTTTGACTATCAATCGGTGCATCCTTTGTCTCAAAGAAGCCTTCAAATATATGTGCTAATCGTTCTCTCTCTATTCCACAACCATCATCCAGTATTTCAAAAATCGCATTTTTTCCAACCACAAACACCTTTAAAGTAAGCTCTGTCATCCCTGTCGCATGCTGTACCGCATTCTCCAAAATATTAACAATTACCTGTTCTATTAAAACTGCATCCATTGGAATACTTATAAACTCATCAGGAATGTCCACCATGATTTTTTGATTTGGATAACGCTTTCGAAACTTAATCAAAACTACATCAATTAATTCCTCTAGTACCGTTGATGTTAAAATAATTTTCACCGTACCATTGTCAATTCTTGTTACAGACAATAGATTTTCTACCATACGAATTAGCCATTGGGAATCTTCTTTGATTCCTACCGCAAGTTGTACCAATTGTTCTTTTGACAAACAATCATATTTATCAATAATGGCAGAACTAGAACCATAAATCGTCGTAAGTGGTGTACGCAAATCATGAGAAACAGCCCGCAACAGATTTCCTCTCATCTTTTCATGAGCTGTTTCTGCCTTAATCTTCTCTTGTTGTTTTACCTGAGAAGCAAGCGTACTAGACATAACGGTAATTACCAGCATAATGATTGCCGATATCATATTTTCCGGTATGCTGAAATTAAATTTAAAATATGGAAAAGTAAATGCGAAATTCAAAGCCAATACACTAAGTAGAGATGCTACGATTCCATAGATCAGTCCGTCTGTTATTAAAGAAATTAAGAATACTGCAAGTGTAAAGATTGCCGGTATTAATGTATCTGCATCCAACGTACTCTCTATCACTAAACTAATCATAAAAAATACGCCTATTATTCCTATTGTAAAAATAGTACTCACTAATTGTTTATATCTCTTGTGCATAGATACCCTCCAACGCATTTTGATTATATCAATGTCATGGTAAAGAATCAGTTAAGAATCACCAATTCTCACATATACATATACCATCGGAACATAATAAAATGCAAGCCTCACAGCTTGCATTCAAGAATTTACTTTGTATATTTATTGGTAATTATTCATTAATAACCAAATCCTCTATTAATCACGGTTCCATCCATGGCGTTAATGGTAAACTGACTTTCGTAGGAAATACCCTCATTTGAATACACAGAATCATCATCTGGATATTGTAAGCTTTCTGAACCAAAGAAATCCCACACAGGAACCAGCGTTCCTTCAGAAACATCACCTTTTTCATGTACACGCATATAACCAAGTCGTATTTCATTGATCTTATAAGTAACTTTAATGTCTGTTTCCGTATATTCCTCTGCTTTTACCTTAACCATCATTTCTTCAAGAACATTCTGTATCTCGGAAAATGGAAGCAGAAAAACGGTGTCATCCGATACTTTTTCAACTGTATATGGACTTATCCATTGAAAATCTGTAAAACCTATGTCATCAAACACAAGAATAAAAGCTTCTTGTGGCCAACATGCTTCATCATTATCAACAGTAAGTCCTTGATCATGCGTATAGGTAATCGGAATTCCTTCTATGGTACGTTCAAAAGGAATCGCATATCTCGGTTCACCATACATAATTTCCGCAAGTTCCCCATCACTATACGTAAGTTTTTGACAATATTCTCCAATTGTTGGTGTAAAATCTGTAAAACCCATTTCTGCAATTATCTGTTGTGCATTTTGGGTTATTGTTTCAATAGCAAGTGACGAATTGATGTCTGCCGGTTTCACATAATCATAGCTATGACCAACCGCCCGTTCTGAATTCACATTCACGTGAAATTGTGCGGCATTCCATTGTGGATATAAGTTATTATCAATCCATATATCATAATTTTCTTCCTGAAAAGTTGCACTAGCACTTAGACATCCTTTCTCTCCCTTTGGATTATTCCCAACGGTCTCACTATCCGGAACAATAGCAGGAACATCACATATAATTGGTTCATCTGGAGCCTTTTCCAAAAGCTTCTCATATTCAGCTATATGCACATCATAGTCATAAGGCTCTCCATTTAAATATGTTTTAGAGCCACTTTCTTTTTTTTCCTTCATTTCAGCTATAAATTCCTCTATTTCTGATTTGATAAAGCCACGTGACTCTGCCATCGCTTCCTCATCCCGAGTCCATAGAGGGGCACTATCTAAAAGAACCCGACTTATTGTATCATAATCCTCTTGCACAAAGATTCTAGGGGTTACTTTGTATGATTTAAATCCTTCGGCGTCAGGAATCACAAAATCAGCATCTGCCTTAACCGTAATATTCCCTTCTGTAATTTCACAAGTATAGTGTTCAGGCACCTGTACTTGCTCTTGAATACTAGTTGTTAGAGTATTTTGCGTATTTCCATCGGTTGACGTGGAAATCTCCAAAGCCTCTGTCTCCTTTGGAGTCACAATCTCGTCCTGCGTTACCATAGAATCACCACATCCCGTAAGTGCCATTGCTACACAGCACGAAAAAATGCTTAAAACTTTTCTTTTGCTTTTTTGTCTTGTCATAAACTCCTTGACCTCCTCTTACATATTTCATACCAAAAATATATCCCATTCCCCTGTAAAAAGTATTCAGCAAATTGTAAACGTTTTGTAATTCTATCCCATTCCCTCTTCAAAAGCTATAGTAACGATAGTTCCTTCTCCAAGCTTACTATTAATAGAAATCGTTGCATGGTGCAACTGCGCAATCTGATTACATAGCGCAAGACCAAGTCCACAACCACCTGATTTACGGCTTCGGACTTTATCTACCATATAAAAAGCTTCTGTAACATGCACTAATTCCTCTTTTGGAATACCGCAGCCTTCATCCTTTACCATAATGACATTCTCATGTCCGGTTACCCAAATGGTCATTCCCTCTTTACTAGCCTTTACCGCATTATCAATTAGATTGATTAGCATGCTTTCCAGTAAATCACTATCTGCCATCCTATCCTTCATATCACAAAAACACTCTATATGTATTCCTTTTTGTAAAAGATTTTCTTTTTCCAAACGGACAACTCGTTCAAAAATGTCCATCATAGACACACATTCCAAATGAATACTGTCATTATCATACATCCCTATCAGATTCATAAGCTTTCCGCTCAATCTCTCTAATCTACGGGATTCCTCATAAATGTGCATTAAAGCAATTTCCTGCTGTTCTTTTCTCACATTTACATGGAGTAAAGTATCCGCATAACCTATAATAGAGGTCATCGGTGTTTTTAGCTCGTGTGTAAGACTTCCTAGCATCTGTTTTCTTTTTTCAGATTCATCCATAATGTCATGCATCTGTTGCTCCACTTTGTCTGCCATATAGTTAAAAGCTTCTGCTACCATACCAACTTCATCCTTTGAAATTATCGTAACACGTCGCTCCAAATTGCCCTGACTAATATCTTTTGATGCCAGTTCCAGCTCCTTTAACGGACGAAGGATACGTTTCGTAAAGCCAAATACGAGTATCACCGCGAATATCGTCGTGACAATACCTAGACCAATATAAAAGCAAAGCTGCCTTTTCATATCTTCATAAAGCTCGGAAATATCCTCCACCAGAAGAAGTCCGTATTCATGCTCTCCTATATAAGGAATTCTTTTTCCTGTAATCAATATATATTGTGTATCTGTCTTTTGAATAACCGTAGTAATATTCTCTTGCTCAAACTGCTCTATATGAGAGTGTGTGAATTCGAAAGGAGTCAAATTATATGCTACTTTATTGTCTTCTAGCAAAATATACTGTGTCATACCAAACTTTTTCATCAAATAATTTAAATAGGCATTCTTTGTCATTTCACGATATTCTTGAATAAAACTTTTATCTAATTCTCGTGCTAACGCATACGCCGTCGTTCCTAATTGCTTTTCGTAACTTTCGATGGTTTTTTTCTGATTATAGAGAAAAGTTTGATGAAAAATAATATATCCAGAAATCCCTGTCATAAGGATCATGACTATAATGGTCATAAATGATAGCTTTTTCCAAAGTTTCATAACTCCTCCAAACGATATCCTGTCTTCGAAACGGTACGTATTACCTGATGAAAATCCAGCTTTTTACGAAGCTGTGCTATATGCACATCCACCGTTCTCGTCTCTCCTGCAAAATCCGTTCCCCAGATACGTGCAAGCAGTTCCTCGCGACTCAGCGCTACGTTTTTATTTGTAGCAAGCATGACTAAAAGCTCATATTCCATAGGCTTTAAAGAAATAAGCTCTCCCTTTTTCGTAACACTATGCTCCTTTAAGTGAATCGAAACATCATGAGTCTGTATGATTTCTCTTCCTCGCCCGGTTCTTTCCAATACCTTTTCGATTCTGACCAAAAGCTCTAGAACCTCAAAAGGCTTTACCATATAGTCCTCTGCACCGGATTTTAATCCTTGTACCTTTGAAATCACATCATCCTTGGCCGTAAGGTAAATGACAGGAATGTCAGCTTTCTGAAAATCTTCCATAAGGGAAAATCCATCCTTCCCTGGAAGCATGACATCAACAAGAGCAAGAGAAATCTCTTTGCTTTGTTCTGTTTGGAGATAGGTCTGTGCTTCCAAACCATCCAGAATGGGTATGGCAAGAAAACCCGCTGCCTCAAGATTCATACAGATTAACTGAGATATGGAATTATCATCTTCAAGTACTAATATTTTTGTCTTCATTTGTTCTTATCCCTTTTCCGTAATTATTCAGTCCCTTCACAATTACGATGAAAAATTCCTGAATAGTTACTCTTCTTTATATTCGAAAAAGCTCTCCATTCCTGCAAAGGCGTACTCACCTTGTCTGGAATCAAGTGGAACAAAAGCAATGTCAATCGCTTTTCCCCGTAGCTTTTCTAACTGCGTAAAATATTTCCTTGTCATATTTTCATTGTACTCTTCTCCATCCTCTCATTTCAATCTCACACCATAACCCACTATTGCCATTTTGCCGAAACCGAATCTTCCAATGGTGCACTTTCACAATCCTTTTTACCAAACGAATCCCTAATCCATGCTCCCCAAGTGTTTCCATGAACAACGGCTTTTTCATGCTCTTTAGCTGCTCCTTGGTAACTCCACAGCCATTATCTGCAATAATCAGTCTTTTATCCCTTTGCAGTCGTACCATAATACGACAACCCTTAGGATTATGGCAGATGGCATTTCCTATCAGATTCTCAAGCATTCGTTTGATAAGCTCTCTGTCTCCTGTGACAACCTGTTCTTCTGCTTTCTCATCAATCATAATATCGAACTCATACTGCTCTCCCGGCTCTCGGTTAATCATATCGCACAACACTTCTCTTACCACTGCTGCCAATGTTATTTCTTCCCACTTCCATTTTCCCATGCCAAAGGTCAGCTTATTATCCGTATTTAGATTGGTAATCAGCGTGCGCACACGTATGATTTGTTCTTCAATACGTTCTGCCCTTTTTGCAAGCTCTGGAGAGGTATCTGTGCATCCCTGTCGGATATTCTCTGCATCTCCAAGCACCAATGCAAGCGGTGTCCGAATATCATGCGAAATCCCTGCTATCCATGTGGTACGCATCTGTTCCTTTTTACGCAAATCTCTTCGAAGTAAAAAGATAGGAACTAGCACTAATATAACAATATCCACTAAAACCGCCAAAGGAACATACTGCATATACGCTTCCAGTGTCTCTATCGAAAGTATCATATCATATTTCCAAATGGTATCCTTTGGGCTACCAACCACAAGAATATTGTCCTCTACAATATGAATAGAAACCGGATAATCTTTCAGATACCACCTTGCAAAAACAGCAATATCCCTTCGCTCATATTGATGCGGAAGCTCCCCAGGCATCTTATACTCCCACACAACTTTACCGGAGTTACTGATTAGCATAGCAAAGCCATTGTACAAATCAATTGTATCAATCCCTTCCTCTGACATTTGATAGGTCCCATCCGCTTCCTGAACTAAACATTCTGCTATTTTCTCTGGATGTACATACGCTTTTTCATTACCTGTCTTCTGACTTATGAAAAACAAAAAAATTAGATTACCCACCAAAAGAAAACATGAGGTAAGTACTAATATAATGAAATATGCTGTTATTTTTCTTATTCTTCCCATAGTATCTGTATACCTTTCTGTTGTGATCTATTGTTTTTCATATTAGGTTATTTCAACTTATAGCCTAGTCCTCGTACTGTTACCAGATACTCTGGCTTTGATGGATTTTCCTCTATCTTTTCACGCAGTCTTCTCATGTGTACCATAAGCGAATTCTCATAGCCATAGCTTCCATCTGGCCATAACGTATCACACAATATATTCATGGAAAGAATCTTGCCACGATTGTCACAAAGCTTCTTTAATAAGGTATACTCTTTAGCTGTCAGCATATAGCTTTCCTTCGGTGAGGTTAACGTTCCTGCTTCCCAATCAATCACTACTTCACCAATCTGTGTTTTTTCCTGCTTCTCTTCTATGCGATAGGTGCGCTTTAACACAGCCTTCATGCGAAGCAATAATTCCTGCGGCAGAAAAGGCTTTGTAATATAATCATCTGCGCCAAGTCCGAGACCTCGTAGTCTTGCAAAATCTTCATCCCTTGCGGATAAAAAGATAACTGGTATCTGTGCTTTCTCTCCTTTCTTTAACTCCTCATACAACGAAAAGCCATCACCATCCGGCAACATAATATCTAATAAAACCATATGGTATTCCTTATTACCAAAAAGCTCTCTTGCCTGTCTGCAATCCTTAGCTGTATCAATATGTAAATATCCTTCCTTTTCCAAAAGCTCCTGCACCATTTCCCTTAGTGCCGGCTCATCATCTACAATTAAGATATTACTTTCATATAAATTCATTTCTATTCATGCCCTCCGCTTATGCCTTTTCTTACACTTCACAGTATAACAGAAATCAAATAAAAAATATTTCAGTTTTATCAGATTTAAGGTAAATGTAAGACTGCTGTCATTTTCTTGTAAGCCAAAAGGAATATGCTATTTCCAGACACAAACGCATTTGCATTTTTTTATCAAAAAAAGCAACATACTATAACTCACAAAGAAAGGACGAAACAACATGAATTATATTCTTGAAACCCATAACCTTACAAAAACCCACGGTTCTAAAATCCGTGTGAAGAATTTACAAATGCAGGTACCAAAAGGCTGTGTATACGGTTTCCTTGGTCCAAATGGAGCAGGGAAAACAACAACACTTAAACTTATATTAGGGCTGATTAAGCCTAACCAGGGAACAATCTCCTTTTACGGGCATGCTATGACGGAAAAAAATCGACTTTCCATCCTCAAAAATACAGGAAGCCTTATCGAAGGTCCAAGCTACTACGGACATTTGACCGGACTTGAGAATATGCAGATTATTGCAAAGCTAAAAGGAGCATCTGCTAAAGACATTGCCGAAGTACTACACACGGTAAGACTTTTTGAACAAAAGGATAAAAAGGTAAAGCACTACTCGCTCGGTATGAAGCAACGTCTTGGCATTGCTATGGCACTCTTAGGTAAGCCACAGCTTCTGATCCTTGATGAGCCAACAAATGGTCTTGACCCTGCCGGTATTCAGGAAATACGAGAATTGATTAAAGAACTTCCTACCACTCACAATATGACCGTTATTGTTTCCAGCCATCTTTTGAGTGAAGTAGAACAAATGGCTGACATGGTTGGCATTATTAACCATGGTGAAATGCTCTTTCAAGGAAATATGAATGAACTGGCTACACAAGGAAACTCTTTAGAAGAGGTATTTTTAAGCATGACAGGAGGTATTAGCGAGTTATGACAAGCTTACTTAATTTGAAACTGGAATTTGAGAAAACAAAGAAACAAGGAATGTGGTTGCTTGTTCTTGCATTATGGCTTTTCCAGCACGCATATTTATCCTTTTGCATGAAACGTAATTTAGACATACTCTCACAAGGCTGGCTACTTCTTCTCTATAACATGCCTTTGCTTAATGCCATTATTCTTCCGGTATTTTATGCTGTTCTTGCAAGCAAACTTATCGACTGTGAGCATAAGGAAAATACATGGAAGCTGTTAGAAACCTTGCAGTCAAAAACCGGCATTTTTCTCTCCAAAGCCTTGACCGGATTATGCTATATCTTGCTCTTTTCCGGCATGCAGCTTGTATCAATCTTTGTAATTGGTTCCAGTTTTCATTTTGTCGGAAGTCCTGATTTTGGAGCATATATGCTTTACAGCGTACAAACTATATTGATTAGTTTTATTCTGTATCTCATACAATTGATTCTATCTTTTACTTTTTCAAATCAGGCTGTTTCTCTGTGTATCGGACTTGCTGGCGGTATGGCTGGATTATTTATTATGTTTTTGCCACGTTCTATTTTGTATGAAATCATTCCATGGGGACTCTTTGGTGCAAATATGTTTGTTGCCATGGACTGGGATCCTGTTACAAGAGACATGAATTTTTACTATGATGCTCCCCTTAATGGTGCGTTTTTCTGGGTTTTCTTATGGATATGCTGTTTACTAATTATCGGATGGTTCCTTTTCCAAAAGAGACCTGTGGAAGGCTTTTCATTCCACGTAAAAACCCTAAAACAGAATGCCTCAAAACAAATCTGCAAACTTCATGTACCAATGGAATTTGCCAAGCTAAAAGGTTCTCCAATATGGATTGCATTTATTATTTTGCCACTTATTTCTGCATTTATCGGAACCTTTAATTATCTAGGTAATATTGCAATATTAGAGGATCTGTGGTATAGCCTTTGGTCACAGCATACTATTTTTCTGTGCTATTTCTTTATGCCTGCGCTGCTTGGTGTATACTGTAGCTATCTCTGGCGTTTAGAACATACCGGTACAAACTGGAATCAGCTTTTGGTTCATATTTCTCCATGGAAGCTGGTAAGAAATAAACTGTTGTGTGCTGCATTTATATTGGGATTGTCCCTTTTATGGATTACTGCTTTATTCTTACTTTGCGGAAAAATAGCAGGCTTTACCTCTGCAGCTCCAAGCGAAATACCGGAATGGATTGTTTGTGGATTTTTAGGTGGACTTTGTATTTGCTGTATTCAGCTCTTTTTCTCTCTGGTAATTCGAAGCTTTGCTATCCCAATTGCCATGGCGCTTATGGGAAGCATTGCAAGCCTCGCGCTTACCTCATTAGGTTTCTGGAATATTCTTCCCTATTCCATTTTCAGTGTTGGAATGAGAGCTAACAATCCTCTCTTTGAACTGGACTATGGAACATTCGGTACTTCATGCATCTGCATTTGCGGTTTATTTTATGTATTAAGTGTTCTGTATCTGAAATACACCGATGTGAGAACACAGGAATAAACACACCTTTCATAACAAACAAAGGGCTTCACATATTGTGAACGCCCTTTGTTTTCTTTACTTCTTTATTGATATTTTTTCCAGAACAGAATAAGGAAAATGATATACATATGTAACTTTCCCAGTAGAAACCAAAATATAATTTTGTCCCTCATTCTCTATGATTTTCCACTGATTCACTTCACATTGTCCTTGTCCCGACAAATCTATTTTTTTCGGAATATCATACACATATTCTGCTATTTTTCCTTTGTCAACTTCACTCTTTAAAAATGTAATTCCGACTTGTCCCGCATTTCCAAGAAATGCTTCTACTGCAAGTACGTCTTCCTCCAAAAGAGAAATAGAATCATTTGCTTTTTTTGAGCTTATCAACAAATAAATAATAACCATTACAGCAATCATTATTATCACAGCAATTTGCTTCTTATACATATCTATTATCCTAATTTAATCTTACATGATCAATCAACGCTGCTGTATCATAAATAGAGTCCTGCATATCCCATACAGCAAATCGAATGGTAACATCCTGTCCAACATAATTAGCAATCGTTGTATCATTCACCTGCTTCCATGTTGTTTCATAGGTGGAGTGGTCTCCGCCTTCAAAATTGATTCCATCAATCTTATGCCATGTTGATGTATTTACAGATTCATACGCAAGTTCACAGATAACCTCTCCATTGCTATTGAGCAATTGTGCTACAAACTTATCATCAAAAGACGAACCTACATATTCCATTGGTTCTTCTGAAACTACATTATAGTCAAAAGACAATGATGTAGTTCCCTCTGGAACGGTAAAAGTCTGGTAAATGCTACTTCCTTCTGTTCCCATCAGATAACTGTCTTCTCCAGAACCTAAACCAGTTGTAATGATAGACATCAAAGAACCTGATTGTGGTTTTAAGTCTGCAAGCTTTGTAATAATTCTTGCATCACCTAAATAATTCCATTTAGAATTTGCAATGGTAAGAGATTCTTCAAAGTCTCCATTTTGAAGCTCTGTTGTAATCAGACACTTATCATAATTTCCTCGAAGCTGCGGCTCAGCAGGCTCTTTTCCCTTTGGATCTATTCCGTTCACACTTGCCCACACACCATCATTTGCTCCATTTTTTACTAATGCATTATCAAATGCTTTACCAATGCTTTCCCCATCTGCCAAATCCCAAACTATGCTTGTAACATTGTTGTAATCATAACTAACGTAGACAGAATTGTAATATCCATATACGGTAGCTGCTCCTGATGACAGAAAGGCATTTGCCATGGTGTCATCAATTCCCGTCTTTTTACCAAACGAATTACAGCTTGCAATTAATACAATCGTTTCATCCAGTGCATCACCAGCATAATAGTGACTAAAGAAGGATGGTAACAGCCAATAAAATGTACCATCATCCGTAGTTGCTTTATACAAACGATGCTTTTTCAAGTCGTCTTTGTAAGTCTTGTCCTCTGCCTTAGAAACCTCATCATTTAAACAAATTGCTGATTCTGTATGTTTATTCAACCAAAGAAATCCTGTATAATAATTAATTCTTGATCCATGAGAATAAATATAAACCATATCATTTCCAGATAATATTGTCATATAATCTGCAACCGTTACTTGATCCTCTATTGTAACAGACAATCCTTTATTCTTAAGTGTTTGTGCATTGGTAGTCCATGCATTGTATACCGACTCAAACCCATCTTTCTTACTATCACCAAAAACAATAGAAAATTTTGCATTGCTATAATCCGTACTTGCCTTCGCACTAAAAAGGCTCATTGGTGCAACCGGATATTCCGCTAGCATCATGAAATTCTCATCTGTTTCACTTCTTACAAAATCTACATTATCATTAACGCTTTCTTCGCTTGTCACTTCTTCTGTAATCTGCTCTTCCGTTACTTCTGCTGTAATCTGCTCTTCCGTTACTTCCTCTGTAGTCTGCTCTTTGGTCAGTTCTTCCGTTACTTCCTCTGTGCTCTGCTCTTCGGTTAGTTCTTCCGTTACTTCCTCTATAGTCTGCTCTTTGGTCAGTTCTTCCGTTACTTCCTCTGTGCTCTGCTCTTCGGTTAGTCCTTCCGTTACTTCCTCTATAGTCTGCTCTTCGATTGTCACTTCTTCTAACTTATCTGTTAACTGCTCGCTTGCTTCTGAAACATGACCACAAAACTCATCCGAAAAATCTTCCAGCATAACTCCACCATATACATCACATCCATATGAGAAGGAGTACATCGTGGTTATTTCATCATAATGAATCGTGTCTTTAATAATTAAGTTTCCTGTACCTGATGAATTAGCTGTATCCGCCAAAGTAAGTAATAATTTATATACTTTATCCTGCTTCTCTCCTAATGTATATGTAGAAAACTCTGGTGACTGAAGTACTGACAGCAGCTGTTTATCAACCATATCCATATCTGCAATATCAGCATTCATCAATGATGTATATGCTGATATTTTTACTACATTACTCTGACAGACACCTTCTTCATTTACTGCCTTTACATAATACTGATAATCCGTACTTTCCTGTGGATTTACTACAATTTTAGCTGAATATACTCCATCATTTGGAATATCATCACCACTGGAAGAATATTTACCATCGTCTACAAGCTCTATCACCTTCTGTAAACCATTCTGTTCATATAATTCCATTGTTGTTACATCATAATTTGCTGTAGCATAGAAATATAATGTCGTTCCCTTCTGATTGATAGAAAATTCCGTTACATTGGAAGAAAGAGTTACTACTTGATTATCTTCTTCCATTGTGTAGCTTACCTGAAATCCTGTTTTGTATAAAGCTCCTGCATACTGGAATCCTTGCATCACTTGGATTGTCTTCGTATCGCTTGCAGCTTGTACATTTATTGTTCCTTCTGTAAATACCAAAGAACCTGCCATTACAATAACAAGAATCATGGATACGCTCTTCTTAACATTTTTATATACAACAACAATCACTCCTACGGTAAGGATAAGCAATACTATGATAATCCATATCCAAGTACTCTTGTTTTCCGAAGTCATTTGTGCTTCTGCTACTGCTGTTTCTTCAATTTCAACCAATTCCATTGTCTCTGGTATAGTTTCCTCAGCTACAGTTGTTTCTTCTTCCATAACTTCTTCTGTTACCATTTCTACTGTTTCCATTGTTTCTGACGATTCAGTAGTTGCAGTCTCTGTTTCTGTCTCCTCTTTATCCTCTGCATTTACCGAGTTTATTACCGTTCCCTGAGATTTTGCTTCTACTACTTTCTGTTCAACAATCGGCATCTGTACAGCAGGCACCATTATCTGTGTCTGTGCAACAGGCTGTTCTGGAATAATTGTTAAATTCGTACTTACCGCTGTATTTTTTGCATTGTTGTTTGATGCATTTGTTTGATTCTGAGACGAATTATTATTTGAACTATTATTAGAATGATTATTATCCGTCTTGTCAGAATTGTCATTGTCTTGCGTTGGTGTACTTGATGGCTTTTCTGCTTTTTTTACAAGTACTACTTCTACATTTTTCGTTTCTCCTACTTCTAAAGTTTCAAATGAAACTGCTTGTGTTTCCTTTGCATAAAAACCATCCGGAATCATTGTGCTTACGTTTACATTCGTTACTTCAAAATCATTTGTGTTTGTAATTGAGGCTTTTACAATTACCTCCGCTCCCTCTTCATACGCTTCCTGATCAACATTTATGTCAACCTGTATGCCATCCTGTATAGCTGTTTCTGCATGAACTGGTTGTACATTTCCTAAAATAAATGTCAATAATAAAGCCATTAAAATTTGTGCTCTCTTCATTTGTATGCTCCTTCATTAAGTTGATGTATCCCCTTATAATGAATGCATTCCCCTCTTTCTCTTTTACCTCCCTCAACGCTAAAGTTTATCATTATTTATCCAAAATATCCAGCTGTAACATCGTTTTATTCTTTATTCTGAAAACATATTTTAATTTCAAAAACACAATCTTTTAACGAGGCTCGTATGCTTCCCCCCATACGAGTTGTAAGTTTTTTTGCTATAGTAAGTCCTAACCCTGTCGTTTTCTTGGAACGTGACCGGTCTGTGGTATAGAATCGCTCAAATATTTTATCTGTATCCGTTTCCTTAATATCCTTTGTTACATTTTGAAACACAAACGTATACTGTTGTGCCTCCACATAAGAAGAAAACTTGTAATCACTTATTCCATGGGCAAGTGCATTGGATATTACGTTTTCAAAGATTCTGGTTATCGCCTTTTCATCCCCCCAAAATAGAAACGGCATATCCGCAATCTCTATATGTGGCTCTAATCCCCTTGCTTCAAAGGCTCCATAAAACGACACTGCAACCGTTCTAAAAATTGCATTCAAGTCTACCGTATCTATGCAAATCTCTAATTCCTCTGCCTCTATTCTTGCAAACTCAAATAGTTGATCCAATAAGCAATTTAATGCCAATAAACGTTCATAAATTACATTTACAGATATCCTATCTTCCTTTGACAATTTCGCGGATTCCATCAGCATTTTCGTATAGCCTTGCATCGCTGTCATTGGTGTCCTTAAATCATGTGCAAGATTGGTAATCGTTTCCTTTATGGTCTCATCTTTTTTCTGTAACGTATTCATCTGCTCCCGATAGGTCACCAGTAAACAATTGAGAGCAGTTACCAGTTCTTCCATATCCTTCGTTGGAAACTCGGTATTTAACTCCACATGCGTATCATTTTTTAACAGCTTTTCCACTTTTTTGCTCAATCGTGTTACTTCTCTACGATGCATAACATACACAAAAACAAAAAACAAAAGGGATATTGTTACCAATATAGCATATACCCAAATCCCTACATTCATAACCATATCCCTCCTTGCTTCTATGCAATGTCTTTTTTCTTATAAATAAGCATAAGTATTCCATTAAAAACTATAAAATACCCCAAAAATACCAGAATAACCCATATTGTCCACGGCATTCCCACTCCAATATCTGTCATGCACACATTACTATATGCCCATAGCAACGAAATGTCAAAATCAAACGAAATGATTTTCATTAAACTGCTCAATCCCAGATATCCAAAGAACAAAAAAATAAAGTTGACCGCCATACTTGCTGAACTATTTCTTATCATACTCGCGATAAAAACGGCAAATGTAGCAACTGACATATGGCACAGCATCTGGCATATCACAAAAAACAAGATATTTTGAACACTAATTTCCACCGTACTACCTGTATCAAAATACATTTTATAGCAGAAAAATCCCATTGCAAATGCACAGGCAAGAAAAATGACTGCTGCCAACCAGCCTATCACCATTTTGGACACAAAATATTTCCAACGGTCGATTCCCTTTTCCATATAGTGCTTAACGGTTTTCTGTCTGAAATCATTTGCTACGAAGCTACTACAAAATACGATTAATGGCAACGTAATAGGATCATAGTTAAAAAAGGAATTGATATAATCTATCGTTATCTTTCCACCCGATAAGTTTTCTCTTAATGCTATCGTTGCATGCTGCATATATGCGCATAAGAATACCCATCCCAACGTCAATAGCATACATAATCGAAATGCTTTACCATGTATTGCCCGATACCAATCTGCTCTTATTAAATTAATCATTTCTGTTTCCTCCTTGAATCTTTTCATTAAAATAATCTTCTAACGATTCCTGCGAAACAGAACATTCATAAACCTGTATTCCCTCTTGTACAAATAAGGAATTAATTACATTCGGATTATCTACATACTCAAAGACGCGAAGTACATTGTCCTCAGCGACTTCATAGCTTGTCGAATGTAACCTGTTCTCTATCAGCATTGCTCCCTTCACAGCATCTGACACTTTTAGCTTAAGACAACACTGGCATTTTGTAGCAATGTCTTTCTCTGTTACCTCATCAATCAGCCTTCCGTTTTTCATAATTCCATATTTGGTAGCTATTTTGGACAGCTCACTTAATATATGGCTGGAAATCATAATCGTAATCCGTTTTTCCCTATTTAATGTCAATATAAGATTTCTCATCTCCTGGATACCAGTAGGGTCCAAGCCATTAATCGGTTCATCCAGAATCAGAAAATCAGGATTTCCCAGCAATGCGATTCCAATTGCCAGTCTTTGCTTCATACCTAATGAGAATTTTCTTACCTGTTTCTTAGCTGCTTTCCCTAAGCCCATCATCTCCAAAATCTGATGTATACTTTCCCGGTTCGTCAGACCATAAGCTTTTCGAAATACCTCCATATTCTGCTCTGCCGTAAGCTCCTCATAAAGTGCTGGCGACTCGATTACACAACCAATTCGGTAACGCTCCTCCTGTATCTTTGTCGTCCCGAATAGCTCAATAATTCCTTCTGTAGGCTCTACCAATCCGGCAATCATCTTCATCAGGGTGGACTTACCGGCTCCATTCTCTCCTATTAAGCCATAGATATCTCCCTTATTCACCGTAACAGATACTCTATCCACTGCTTGACAATCTGCATATTTTTTGGACAATCCCTTTGTCCTTAATACATAATCCATACTTTTTCCTCCTTCTTGATTTGATTCTAAGGAAAATGTTTAAGAAAACTCTGTTATCAAATCTAAGGAAAGTATAAAGATTATATTTCCAGCTTAAATCCAATTCCCCAAACCGTCTTGATATATTGTTTGCTGTTATCAATTGCAGACAGCTTCTTTCTTATATTACTAATATGCACATTGATTGCATTTTCAGTTCCCTCAAGGCTTTCATTCCATAGCTTTTCATAAATCATATCTTTCGTGAAAACCTGTTGTGGATGCTCCATCATCATTTGCAATATCGCAAATTCATTTTTAGTCAGATGGATTTCCTGTTCTTTCAATGTTACCGACATTTTGACAGTGTCTAAACAAAGCTCTCCACAATGAATTACGGATGTATTAAAATAGGAGTTAGCATATACTCTTCTTAGTACCACTTCTATCCTTACCAATAGCTCTTCCAAATCAAACGGCTTGGTCATATAATCATCTGCCCCGTTTCTTAATAGCTCTATCTTACTTTTTGCATCATCCTTTGCCGAAAGTCCGATTACCGGTATCTGTCTGATTTCCTTCATTTTTTCCAATACCTGTTCACCGGACAGTCCCGGAAGCATCAAATCCAAAATTACCAAATCAAAGATTTGTGTTTTCATCAGCAACACTGCCTCTGTTCCCGAATATGCTGAACTGACATCATATCCATTTCTATTCAAATAGGTATTGAGCATTTCGTTGATTGTCGCATCATCATCTACTACTAACACCTTGTATCTCGTTGTCTTAATTCCCATGCTGTCTCCTTCCATCTGGTAACAATCCTGCCCTTTTTAACCGTTTTCTAATAAGAGGACCTATGGAGACTGCCATTATTATTTTTAAACTATCTCCTATCAGAAAGGGAACTACTCCTGCCCCTAGTGCCACAGAAAAGCTCATTCCTGCCTGCATACTAAGCCATATTGTGCCAAACAAATAACAAATTATAGTTCCTAATACCATACCTACCATATGTAAAACACGTTTCGTTATCCATCTCTCTATAAAAAAACCACTAATTACTGCCATAAATACATAGCCTATCATATAGCCACCCGTTGGCCCCAAAAGCCGTCCTACGCCACCAGTAAAACCTGAAAAAACCGGCAAACCTACAAATCCAATCAACAAATAAAGCAGACAACTTATTGTTCCCCGCTTCATTCCTAATATGTAAACAGATAAATAGATTATCAATGTAACTAACGAAATCGGCACCGGACTTATAGGAATTGGCATTGTTATTGGTCCAAGTATGCAAAGAATGGCAGTCATCAGACTCATCATTGTCATTATTTTTATCTTACTTGTTTTCATGATTGTTCTCCTATTTGGAATAGTTTCTTATGTATAGTTATTATAGCAGAATAAACCAGTTCCTAACTCAATTTTTAAAATTATACTCTTGTCCTATAAAGAGCACAATTCCCCATTGTAATATTTTTATAAAATTCATCGCATATTATTTGGATATAATATGGATATTTTACTATTTTACGGTTGTATTATTACTATTTTTATATTACACTTATGATAACAATTACTTATACGACAAACTCTATTTCAAATACCATTTATTGATAACCGTACGAACCTTTTATCCAATTTTATCTATATGTACTCTCAGAATCTTTTATATTTGAATTTCAAAGATATATAGTAAAAAGCTTCCGAGAATACATCTATACCAAAGGGAGGCATTTACATGACTATTGATGAAATGAAACAGATTAAAAAAGAAAAAGGCTTTTCTTATGCCCAAATCGCTGAGCGCTCCGGTGTACCACTCGGAACTGTTCAGAAAATATTTGGCGGAAGTACAGAATCCCCACGCTACACTACTCTGCAGGCTTTGGAAAAATTCTTCCTTTCCGAAAGCGAAGCAGAAATAATCCAAAACCTCGTATGTGAAGGCCTTCCTTATCAGGCTTTTTCCGAGAAAAAGCAGGGAGAATATACGATAGAAGACTATTATGCCCTTCCGGATGATCAACGTGTAGAACTAATCGATGGCGTTATCTATGATATGAGTTCCCCAACCTTTGTTCATCAGGATATTCTTTCTGAAATTTTTAAACAACTTATCTTATTTATCACTTCAAAAAAGGGAAACTGCAAACCACTCATGTCCGCTCTTGATGTGCGTGTAGACTGCACAGACCGAACAATGGTTCAACCAGATATTATGATTATCTGCGAAAAGAATAAAGACAAAATTCGTCGATGGGGTATTATGGGAGCACCTGATTTTGTTTTAGAAGTTCTTTCCCCTTCTACACGAAAAAAAGATATGACTATCAAGCTTGGGAAATATTCCGAATCCGATGTTCGTGAATACTGGATTCTTGACCCTGATAAGAGAAAACTGGTTGTCTATGACTTGGAACATGAAGAAATACCAGTTGTCTATGATTTACGCGGAAAAGCACCTGTCAATATTTTTAACGGAGAGCTGGAAATAGATCTTGATGCCATTAATGAACTGATACAAGATTACCCCGAAGACGGTAGAGATTAAATTATTATTTACTAAAAATAGTGCGTGCCAGCGCACGCACTTTGGCAAGAATTTCTTACGAAATTCTTGTCTAACTGCCACTACGCTACAGCACTTTCCTATAAAGTAAAAACAGCAGTCAAAATCCATGTCGCTTTTTGGATTCTGACTGCTGTTTTATTTTTATATGGTATGTCACCACAACTTATTATCGACCATATTTATTTTTCACAAAGAGCTGTACCTCATAAGGCTTGAGATATTCTTCTCGCTCACCCTCAAGAAGCTTATAAGTATCATTCAGCTTATATACCTTTTCTTCATTGGTATGGTTAATAACAAAGAGCCATGTCTGACCATCATTTTCCCTTGTCATTAACTCTACACCCTCTGGGGCTGTCCCAAGTCGTTTGATGTCACAGCTATCTACAACATACTCCACAAAGTCTGCCATAAGCTCATCCGAAGGCTCAGTACCTACATACCACACCTTACCTTGCTCGTACTTATTTTCCGCAATTGCAGGTGTCTCCTTATAGAAACTCGTTGTATATTCAGCAAGTGTCTTTGCACCGGTAAGAGTGATAATATCTGCCCATTTTTCTGTCTTATATTCTTTCTTTCCAAAGAGAACCGCACACTCTTTGTGGAACAGACAATCATATTCTGGAATTTTAATACCACAAATATCACCCAATTTGCCTGGAAGTTCTCTATCTGTCATACAAATGTTATTTGCATCTTTCACACCAGTACGCATCGTCAGAATCAAATGACCACCATTAGCCACATAATCAATATAATGCTGCTCAAGCTCTGGTGTCATCAGATACTGTAATGGCGCCACAACAAGCTTGTATTTTGATAAGTCATCCGTATCCTGTACAAAGTCAACCGGAATCTTCTTATCAAAAAATGCTTTATAGTACTTATGAATGTGTCCTACATACCACAAATCTGGATGATTTGGCTGAACTTGAAAAGCATAATTCTGTCTAAAGGAATGCACAATGGCAACCTCAGGACGAGGCATGGTTCCCTCAAACGCATCCATATGTGGAGCAAAACGATGTGTTAATGCCTTTGCTTCTTCAAAAACTCTTCCCGGCTTTCCACTGTGTCCCAAAATTCCATGCCAGAACTGCTCTGTACCTACTGCACAGGTCCTCCAGCGGAAAAAGACAACTGCATCCGCCCCATGTGCTACCGACTGCATTGCCCATGCTGACATCTGTCCCGGATTAACAGCTCTACCCATCGTGCCCCATCCTGCAATGTTTGACTGCTGCTCCATCATCCAAAATGGCTGTTTTTTATAACTTCGAATTACATCGTGAGAAGCTGCCATTTCTGCATCCGGCTGATGTGGCTGCTTCTGCCAGTTTCCGGCCGGATAAATGTCATTTGATACAAAGTCCAACAGTTCTCCTAAATCATAATAATTTACCTTGTCATCAAAGCACATATAATTATGAGTAATAAAATGATTCGGACAATTCTCTCTGATGATGTCTGCCTGCCATTTCGCAAAATCAACAATTAAATCCGAACAAAAACACTTCCAGTCAAGCATAGCTGATGGGTTCTCGCCAACCGCAGTAATAAGTGGTGTTCCAATCTGCGAAAAGCTGTTATAACCCTGACTCCAAAACGCAGTTCCCCACGCTTCATTTAGTTCTTCAATGGTTCCATATTTCTTCTCCAACCACTGCTGATATCTTGACTTACAGGAATCACACATACATAAATCACCATGTGAATTACCAAGCTCATTGTCAATTTGCCATCCAATAACTGCTGGATGATCTGCAAAACGCTTTGTCATGGCTGTCACGAATCTTCTTATATGCTCACGATATGCCGGATTGGACTGACAATCATGGTGTCTACCACCAAAACGTCTTACTCTTCCCTGTGTATCTATCGGCTGAATCTCTGGATTTTCCTCAATAATCCATGCTGGTGGTGCTGCTGTCGGTGTTCCAAGAACAGTCTGTATACCATGCTCTGCTAGTAATGCAATCGCTTCCTCTAACCACTCAAAATGAAATTCTCCCTTTTTCGGCTCCATCTTAAACCATGAAAATTCTGCCATTCTTACTACCTGCACACCCATTTCTTGCATTAGCTTTGCATCCGTCTCCCAACGCTCTCTTGGCCAATGCTCTGGATAATAATCAACCCCAAAATGTATTCCCATCGTATCCCCCCATTGTTTTATATACTTTTAGTCTCAGTAACAGCTTCTTTGTTCTGTCCTAATCGTTACATTATTTTGCTCTATTTTAATACAAGAATTTTCTTGTAGTATATTCAATTTTCTATTCGTTATTGTATTTCATATGGAATATTTCTATAAGAACACTTTCGCTCTATTTTTTTGCATTATCATGCATCTCTTATTTGCTAAGTAAATGATTATCCTAAGAATAGAACATAAAATAACATCTTAAATCATTAACCAAAATTTTGCACGTTAACATTTTATGTCATTTTATATAAAGCGATAAAATGAGCGACCGCTATATCCTTCTTTGTGATATAACGGTCGCTCTAATGAAATTCGTTATTCAATTTTTTCTTCTCTTTCCTCGATGATACTTTTCTATATTCCTATTCTTCTTTCATCGATATTTGTTTTTGTTTTGCGCACCATATTCAATTTTTTTATATAATAACTCTTTTTATGTGGTATACTTCAATATGATTTACCTGCCCGATTACCTTAACTCTTATCTGAATTTATTTTGCTTTGTATTCTATTTTCATATCCTACTCTGCTTTTCTTCATCAAATATTTTCTTTTCCATATCTTTAAGGTCTTTCTTCGTGGAGTTACTAGGTATTACCACTTTCATATTGAAAATAATTTTCTAAGATCCCAATGGACTGTACCTCCTTTTCTCAGGTTTTCTTTCCTGTTTTTCCAAAGATTTTATCTTTTGTATCTTTGTTTTTTCTCTTTTGTTTCTGTAACTGTATCATAACACTTTTATATCATTTTGGCAATACTTTTTCTGAATATTTTTAAAATAGTCCGATTATTAAAACACCAATATAAAGACTGTTAGTTTTCTTGTGTGTCTTTTAGTAGTGTTTTGACTTTTTCCCTTTTTAAACTTATAATAGTATGAATAACTCTATTTTGACTCATTCTAATATAAACTAAATTTGGGGTTAGTGAACCATGCACAGATGAGCCGAATTGGCTGCGGGAGCTTGCTCACAGGCAGACATATTCGAGCGAAGATGTATACGGCGAACGCCGTGCCAACGAGCAACACAAGTTGCGAGTGGCGGCATGGCTTAGACGTAGTGTGTGTTAAATGAAGTTATATTTTGTTTTGGACATATACAAGGAAAAGTATTATAAAATGTCCAATAATCTGCTCTTTTTAATGTTAAAAAGCTTTGTTTGGACATATGCAAAAAAAGTAGTTCTGCTATGTCCACAAAAACAAGTAAAATCTGGACATAGCAAGAAGTTTGAGCTTGT
>JAFSCH010000015.1 GCA_017436865.1 Lachnospiraceae bacterium | reverse complement strand
TGACATGGCATAAATCTCCTTAGGTAATTTGTTTTAGCGATTCAATTATACCAAAAAGTCAAGATTTATGCCTTTTTTATTGGCTACAATATAGAGTTTTCAAGGTTCAATACACCTTTTGGGTGTGGGAAGTTTAAGTAATTCTAATATTTTTTCAGGCATCTTAGAACACCACCAATCCAATATGATATACCACAAAGGAAAGCAGAAGTGCCATACCGGTGTAGTAAAGTGCAATTCTGACTGTCCATTTCAGAGAATGACTCTCTCTGTGTGTAGAAGCAAGTGCAACTAAGCATGGCATGTTGAAGGTACATGCAAAGATAAATGCTAAAGCTTCTGCTTTGGAGATTACCTGCGGAAGAATGACATTTAAGTCGGCAGTACCAACCGTTCCGAAGGTGGCAGTAAAGACATCTCCGCTGCCTGTGTAAAGGGCACTAAGTACACCAAGAACGGCTTCCTTACTGATGGCAGAGGCTACAAATGCCATAAAGGTTTGCCAGCTAAGACCAAACAGTTTAGTAAATGGCTCAATAAAGATACCAATATTATAAATAATACTATTTTCTACATTTCCGGTGCTGGTATAGGAGAGCAGCCAGAATACAACAGAAACAACAGTAATAACCTTAATAGCGCGCCAGAAAATATCAACACCCTTAGAAAGAGTGGTACGGATAATATGTCCCCACTTTGGCTTGTGATAAGGTGGTAATTCCATAATCATGCCAACACGGTTTTCCTTTGGAGCAAGTGTATTTCCAAATACCTTTGCCGTAATTGCCATCATGACAAACATGAACAACAGAAGTGAAATCAATACAATAACAGCACCATTGCCGAAGAAAATCTGTGCAAGAGTTGGCATAACTGCCCATGTTGCTGCACAAGGAACAGACCATACCAGTGCAATGGCGAGAAGTCGCTGCCCCCAGTTATCAATCACTCTGGTTCCGGCAGCACCACCAATGGTACAGCCAAAGCCCATCAAAAAGGCACAGATACTCTTACCCTGAAGACCAAGCTTTGCCATCAGAGAGTCGAATACAAATGCCATACGCGCCATGTAGCCGATTTCTTCCATGGCAGAGAAGATAAAGGTTACAGCCATAACAAAACCACACATGGAGAAGGCAAAGCTGATGATATTCGGTACAAGCTGACTTATCAGTGAGATAAGCATAGGGGGAAGTTTAAGTGAAGTCATTATATTGTATAACGGTTCACTAATCAGGCTTGGGATCGCCATGCCCACTCCCATCAATGGCATAGCGAATATCATGGCAACGGCAAAGGAAAGCAGCATGACACCGATTGCCAAAGGTTTTCCCCATATTCGACTGGTAGCTATGCGATCAAATTTACTAAGCACAGGCTTTTTTGTGGGAGAGTTTACAGCAGCCTTTGTAAGGTCATGAATAATAGCAAATTTGCAATTTCCAGTATAGAGACTGCCACGTTTTATGTCGCGTGTCAGAGCTGTAAGGGCTGCATATTTTTCCTTAGATAAGCCAGCCTTGCAAAAAGTTAGAACATTTTTGTCATTTTCCATGCACTTTACGGCAAGCCAATGTGGAGAGCGAAAAGAAGTAGCACAATCGCTTACAAGCTCCTTTACCGCAAAGTAAGGAAGCTGTGTTTCTGATGAAAAGTATCTTTTATAATAATCAGTATGTAAAAGTTTTTTTGCAGCAAGAGCTTTTTTCAGTGTTTTTAGTAAAGTAGTATATTGGGATTTGTCAGCAGCTACAAAAGGAATAACAGGGATTCCTAGTTGTTCTTCCATGGCAGCAGGATTTATCTCTTTTCCAAGTTTTGTAGCAACATCCATAAGATTAAGGATAAGTACAGCTGGTACTTGCAGACCGATAAAGTCAGTTAGCATGAACAGGCTTCGTTCAAGCTGGGAAGCATCGGCAAGAATACATACTAAATCTGCATTTCCATCTGCAATATAATCGCGGGTAATGATTTCTTCATCAGAGTTTGCAGAGAGACTATAAGTACCCGGAAGGTCTACCAGCGTATATTCTTCATTTTCATAAGTAAAGCTTCCTTCCATTTTTTCTACGGTTTTGCCCGGCCAGTTTCCAACGTGCTGATGGGAACCGGTTAAGCCATTAAAAAGTGTTGATTTTCCAGAGTTTGGTTGTCCTAAAAGAGCAATTGTTTTTTTCATATTATTGTACCTCGATTCTGTTACAATCTTTGCGGTTTACTGCGATAAGTGAGTCACGGGCGAGCAGTAAAACCGGTTGTTTTTTTTCATTTTGCATAATTTCAATCTGACAACCTTGTGTTAGTCCAATCGATGTGATACGGCTTAGAAAACGCGTATCGCCATCAATGATTGTAATGGTACCGGAGAATCCCGGTGTTGCTTCATTAAGTTTCATGACAGTACCTCTTTTCTGTATTAAAGATGTTTTTACTATGTATAGTCTTGGTGTTTATAAGTGGAAGATTACTGAATAATCAACGATACAGCACGAGACTAATTAAAGTTAGAATAAACTAATCTATTCCGTAGCACATTATATAATAAGAAAGTAGAAAAAACAAGAAAAAAATGGAAAGAAAAGTAATTGACGTCTAATGTATGTTAGATTATACTAACTCTTGTAATGTGTAATTTTATTTGTATCAATGAAAACAGAGGGCGGAAAATGCAGAAAAGGATGCAAGATAGCAAGAACAACGGGAAGAATATCAATTATCATAGAACAGAAATGCAGAAAGAAATAGTTATTCAACGATTACGGGAACAAGGGTGCAGGCTTACCAGACAACGTGAGATATTACTTGATATTATTTTGCAGAATGAATGTAGTAGTTGCAAGGAGATTTATTATAAGGCTGTGAATGCAGACACAAAAGTTGGTGTAGCTACCGTATATCGCATGATAAATACGTTGGAGGAAATAGGAGCAATCAGTAGAAAAAATTTATATAAAATTTCGTGCTGTCAAGATTGCGGTAAGGAAAATGTTTGTCAGATTGAGTTGGATGATCATACCTTTTGCAACCTTTCGGCACAGAGCTGGTATCGTGTAATTTCTGAAGGACTTAAGGCATGTGGGTATGTAAAGGGACAAAAGGTGACAAGCGTGATGATGGATTCCTGTGAAAATGTATGTTAAGGAAGGATGAGAAAAGTAAGGCGTTGAATAGATACAATTCCTTGCTTTTTTTATGCGATAAAATAATGAGAATTTATACTCAATAAGAAGGATTGATTTACTATACAAGTTATGTTAATATAACCATGGTTAGAGCACGCTAACCATGGATAAATCATGTGAAAGCTCCTTGGGGATGGTAACTGCTGAATGCTGTTTTCTGGGGAGCGATATAATACGCAGAAGAGAGCGTATGTTTAGTGAAAAAGCGGGGCTGTGTTTAACATAGCTTCGTTAAATAGAGAAAGGATGGGTAATAGAATGAATTACTTACAGATTGAAAAGGTAATCGGCAGAGAAATATTGGATTCTAGAGGAAATCCAACCGTAGAGGCGGAAGTTATTCTGGTTGATGGAACAATTGGCAGAGGAACTGCTCCGAGTGGCGCTTCTACAGGCGAGTTTGAAGCGTTGGAGCTTCGTGATGGAGATAAGGGCAGATACTTAGGAAAGGGTGTTTCTAAGGCTGTTGAGAATATCAATACGGTAATTGCAGAAACGATTAAAGGTATGGATGCCTCTGATATCTACGCTGTTGACAAAGCTATGATAGAAGTAGATGGTACAAAAGATAAGTCTAACCTCGGTGCAAACGCAATTCTTGCAGTATCGATTGCAACGGTAAGAGCAGCAGCAAATGCATTAGGTATTCCTTTATATCGTATGCTTGGTGGAGTTTCCGGTAATCGTTTACCGGTTCCAATGATGAATATTTTAAATGGTGGAGCGCATGCGGCAAATACGGTTGATGTACAGGAATTCATGATTATGCCTGTAGGCGCACCAAGTTTCAAGGAAGCGTTACGTTGGTGTGCAGAGGTATTTCATGCATTAGCAGCATTATTAAAGTCGAAAGGACTTGCAACTTCTGTTGGTGATGAAGGCGGATTTGCGCCAGACCTTGCTAGCGATGAAGAAGCGATTCAGTATATACTAGAAGCTGTAAAAGATGCTGGCTATGAACCTGGTAAGGATTTTATGATTGCCATGGATGCGGCTTCCAGTGAGTGGAAAGGGGCAACAAAGGGAGAATACATATTACCAAAGGCTGGCACAAAGTTCACTTCCGAGGGCTTGATTGAACATTGGAAGCAGTTGGTTGAAAAATATCCAATCATCTCTATCGAAGATGCACTTGATGAAGAAGACTGGGAAGGCTGGAAGAAGTTAACAGCAGAGCTTGGTAACAAAGTTCAGTTAGTAGGTGATGACTTATTTGTTACCAATACAGAGAGGCTTTCTAAGGGGATCGAGCAGGGCTGTGGTAACTGTATCTTAATCAAATTGAATCAGATCGGTTCCGTATCAGAGACTTTAGAGGCCATTAAGATGGCTCATAAGGCAGGCTATACAGCAGTATCTTCTCATCGTTCCGGTGAAACAGAGGATACTACAATTGCAGATCTTGCAGTTGCACTAAATACTTGTCAGATTAAGACAGGAGCACCAAGCAGAAGTGAGCGTGTGGCAAAGTACAATCAGCTTCTTAGAATTGAAGAAGAACTTGGTACGAGTAGCGTATATCCGGGAATGGGGGCATTTAATGTTTTACGTTAAAGTTATGCGTACACTGGAAAATGAAGATGTCACATAGGAGATGTTTTGGTAGTACTAGAAAGTGCGAGGAACATTCTTAGTGTTAGTAGTATGGAAAGGAAGGTTAGGAAAGCATGGATAAAGTATATATTGTATATTGGTCACAAACAGGAAATACACAGGCTATGGCAGAGGCGATTGCAAAAGGTGTAACAGATGCAGGGAAAGAAGCAGTATTAAAGTTCGTTACAGAGGCTTCTCTTGATGAATTGAAGCAGGCAAAAGCATTTGCACTTGGTTGTCCGGCAATGGGTGCAGAAGTGTTAGAAGAAATGGATATGGAACCATTTGTGGCTGATGTAGAAACGTTTGCAGCAGGTAAGACGATTGCATTATTTGGCTCTTATGGCTGGGGTGATGGATTATGGATGCGTGACTGGGTAGAACGTATGAGTGGCTCAGGTGCAACGGTAATGAATGGTGAAGGTTTAATGTGTCAGGAAGTGCCAGATGCTTCAGCACTTGCTGAGTGTGAAAGCCTTGGAAAGCAGTTAGCAGCATTGTAAGTTGGTATATAATAGGTGTAGGATATGTTGGAAAATGGGGTAGTTACTAATTGTGCACCAACGCTTGCGGGAATGAAAAGTGGGAATCTTTTCAGTTATCGTTATACTTCATGGACAGCAGCTATGCGTGAATTAAAGGACTTGAATAAAAAGCTGAATGTCCGTGGTGTATATGTGGAAGCGTTGCTGTGGAGAAAAGAAACAGTGCTGATTTATACATATCGAAAAGCCTTTTTGGAACGTGATTTGCAGAAAGAAGAAGTAAGGAAGTTGCTAGCTTCGTATGGCTATCGAGAATGTGACATAATCTCCTGTTTGGAAAGATTGAAAGAGCGATTGACAAAATATGACTGCTTTCCGCATGAAATTGGTATTTTCTTAGGTTATCCGCTAGAGGATGTGATAGGTTTTATAACCCACAAGGGAAAAGATTGCAAACTATGCGGTATCTGGAAGGTATATGGAAATGTGGCAGAGGCAGGAGCGATGTTTCAAAAATTAAAAAAGTGTAGTGATATTTATGTAAGAGTATTTCATGAGGGTAGAAGCATTACGCAAATGACAGTATGTACATAGTTTTGATACTCCTTATAAGAAAAAGCCTTGAACAATTTGTTCAGGGCTTTTTCAGACTTTGTTAGCTGTATTTTTATTAAGTTCTAATTAATTTCGCAACAATATGTTTCTCCGCAAAACTAATGGCAGGGCCAAGTGTAAATGCCATGACAATCGTAATCAGACCAATTTTTTCACCTAAAAGGACTCCCAAAATAGTAACACTGATGTCCCATCCCATTCTGACTAATTTGAATGGAATATTTGTTAGCTTTTTGTCTATCATATTAGGGATAGCATCGTATGGTGAAATTCCCTGTTGGATTGCAATATAGATAGCAACCGCAATAATAAATAGGCCCAGGATAGGGATTGTAATTAGGATTCGGTTTAACATAGGTTCAAAAAAATCATTAGGCAATATCATTCCATTAATCCAAGAAAAAAAATCAAAGCTGTAACCAACAAGGAACATATTGGCAAGCGTACCCCAACCAATCTGATCTCGACCAAACAAGAAAACAAAAAGAAAAAGTATACAGTTAAATATTGCCTGCCAATTACCTAGAGAAAGGCCAAGTAACTTTGATATACCAAGATTGAATGTGGTACAAGGGTCTGTACCAAAGGAGGTTTTGTTTAAAAAAGATAAACAAAATCCCATAGTGATAACAGACAATACGAGCCAAAATAATTCTTTTATGGTTACATTTTTAAATTTCATGATAATGTCCTCTTTCATTTTATTTAATTCTATTATAGCGGATATATTTTGTTTGTAAATCTTATTATGCAATTGCAAATTGGGTATCAGAGAGAGAAAAACTATTTGTATACCCAAAATAGAAGCCATGTGTTGCCCCAGCCAGCTACCACACCATGAATTCATAAAGTTTTGTATCTTGAAGGACTGTAATACTAGCAGTTATCCCGACTGAAGTATACAATTTGCTATAGCAGTCGGGGGAAATAGTGTTAAACAACCCGACTAGAATAAAAGATTACTCCTAGCAGTCGGGAAAATAGTGTTAAGTCTCCCCACTAGAATGCGTATTTTATTACAGCAGTCGGGAAAATAGCCTTACTTCACCCCCACTAGAATGCGTATTTTATTACAACAGTCGGGAAAATAGTGTTACTTCACCCCCACTAGAATACATATTTTACTATATTAGTCGGAATAACAATAAAAACCTAGTCTAAATATATGAATATAATAACTTTTGTTTTAGCGAAGTGTAGCAGGGGAGTCAGAGTGTTAGTCACAATTCTGGGGCACAAAGCCTAAGAGTTACTAAATATCCTCTTTTGACAGCTATGATTAGCAACTTCTTCAGCAAACTTACTTCGCTAAAATAAAAGATTTCTAAATTCATAATTCTATGTCATTATGAATGATACTAAAGTAAGTAATTCTAATAGATGGGGATATGTGAAAAAAAGTAACGCTGAGACCCATAACAATAATTAATAGTTTTCGAAGAGCAGGACTAATCAAAGCTGCCAAATGCTACATTTAGAAAAGACCAAATAAGCGTCCCGATATGAGCAGCATGGTAGCCGGCTGGGGCAGCATATAGCTTCTCACCACATGAGTCATGCTGCCCACTTTTAACGTGTATTTGATGATAATATAATGTGTATTTTCAATACTTGACAAAGTCGAATGTATGTTCTTATAATGTATAAAGATAAGCGTATTCATTAGGAGTTGGTGAAGTAGGAGGTTTGCATGGAGAACAGTTCTAATCAAAAAAATTTTTTTGTTCCATCCGAACAAAGAACATATATTTGTATTGATTTTAAGTCTTTTTACGCGTCGGTAGAGTGTGTGGATAGAGGTCTTGATCCACTTACGACGAATCTTGCAGTAGCAGACCCGGAACGTAGTGAGAAAACAATATGTCTTGCTATTTCACCATCGATGAAAGCTCTTGGCATTAAGAACCGCTGCAGAGTGTTTGAAATCCCTAAAAATGTAAACTATATTATGGCTCCTCCACGTATGAAACGATATATTGAAGTTTCAGCAGATATTTATGCCATTTATTTGAAATATATAGCCAAAGAGGATATTCATGTCTATTCGATTGATGAGGCTTTTATGGATGTGACAGATTATTTGAAGCTATATAAAATGGATGCCAAAGAGCTTGCTATTTGTATTATGAGAGAGATTAAGGAGCAAACTGGAATTGTTGCTACGGCAGGAATAGGAACGAACTTGTATCTTGCAAAGATTGCGCTTGATATTACAGCAAAACATGTAAAGGATAATATTGGTTATCTTGATGAGGAAAAATATTGCAGAACCTTATGGAATCATAGACCACTGACTGATTTTTGGCGAGTTGGAGCCGGAACGGTGAGAAGGCTGGGGCAGGTTGGCATTTTAACAATGGGCGATATAGCACATGCAAATGAAGACATGCTCTATAAGTTATTTGGAGTGGATGCGGAGCTTTTAATTGATCATGCATGGGGAAGAGAGTCGGTAACCATGGCAGACATCAAGAATTATAAGCCGAAGAACACATCTGTTTCGAGCGGACAGGTGCTTGCCAGAGATTACAGTTTTGAAGAATGTAAGCTGATTGTCAAGGAAATGACGGATACATTGTGCCTTGAAATGGCAGAAAAACAAGTCGTAAGCAAGTCGATAGGTTTGGTGATAGGGTATTCCAACGAGCTTGATTTGAAATCAGTAAATGGTAGTACAATGCTGATAACTAGTACCAATTCTTATCGTGAGATTATACCGCACATGCTTGCTTTATATGAGCGTATTGTAGATAAGGATAAGCCGATTCGCAGGTTGAGTTTGTCCTGCAATCAGGTAAGCGAAGAAGGTGAAGGGCAACAACAGACTCTTTTTTCAGACCAAAGAGAATCCGAGCGTGATAAAAAGCTGCAAAAAGCAACATTAGAAATAAAAAAACGTTTTGGTAATAATGCTTTAGTACGAGGGATGGATTTACAGGAGGAAGCAACGACCATGGAGAGAAATAGACAGATAGGGGGGCATAAAAGTGGCGAATAACAGACCGAAAATGGATAGAGCAGACAGAGCAAAGCAGTTTATGCCATTTGATGCATTAAAAGGATTTCGCGAGGCGTTAGCAGAGAAAGAGAGACTTGTAGAAGAACAGAAGGAAGAACGGAAAACTGTGTAGAGAATATTCTGTTATTGCTTGCAGAAAATGACAATGTACCAGAAGAATTGAAGCAAAGGATTATGCAGGAGAAGAATATTGTCATCTTGCGAAAGTGGTTGAGGTTGGCGGCAAAAGCAGAGTCCGTAGAGGAATTTACTAGAAGAATGGATGAGAAAGCGTAAAAAAGCTTGCAAAGTATTTTTTTTACGATATAATAAACAAGAACTGAAAATAGGGGAGCACACTGAAGTGGCTGAGAGTAAGCTGATTGGCTTAGACCCATAACCTGATTTGGATAATGCCAACGTAGGGATATATTGAACGCTGTTTCTAAAGTGTGCTTTGGAATGCTATATATGAGCGGATATACTACTTAGTTTGGTATACCGCTCTTTTTTGTGCTTTGGTTCGCAACAAGTGTAAAAGTGATTTGGAGCTTTTTATGCTTGGGCATAAAACTATGAGTAAAATGATGAGGAAAGGAAGGTTAATTCAAATGAGAGCATACACAACACAAATGGATGCGGCAAGAAAAGGTTTAATAACACCTCAGATGAAAAGGGTTGCCCAAAAGGAGCATATGGGAGAAGAGCAGATTAGGCAGTTGGTGAGTGAAGGAAAGGTGGTTATCTGTGCTAATAAAAAACACACCTGCCTTGAACCTGAGGGCATAGGAAGCATGCTTCGCACCAAGATTAATGTAAATCTAGGGGTATCAAGGGATTGTAAGGATTATGATATTGAGATGCAGAAGGTAATGAGTGCACTAGAGCTTGGAGCAGAAGCGATTATGGATTTATCCAGCCATGGTAATACCCAGCCTTTTCGTCAGAAATTAATTGCGGAATGTCCAGCTATGGTAGGAACCGTACCAGTATATGATAGTGTGATTCATTATCAGAGGGATTTGGCAACCCTGACAGCAAAGGATTTTATTGATGTGGTACGTTTGCATGCAGAGGATGGTGTGGATTTTGTGACCTTGCATTGCGGTATTACAAAAAAGACCATAGAACAAATAAAACAGCATAAAAGGAAGATGAATATAGTTAGTCGTGGAGGAAGTCTTGTTTTTGCATGGATGAGTATGACGGGAAATGAAAATCCGTTTTATGAATACTATGATGAAATTCTGGATATCTGTGAGGAATATGATGTAACGGTATCATTGGGAGATGCGTGCAGACCGGGCTGTCTTGCAGATGCTACGGATGTGTGTCAGATAGAGGAGTTGGTACGTTTGGGAGAGCTGACAAAGCGTGCCTGGGCACATAATGTACAGGTTATGGTAGAAGGACCGGGGCATGTTCCATTGAATCAGGTTGCAGCCAATATGGAGATTCAAAAGAGCATTTGCATGGGAGCACCATTTTATGTGTTGGGACCTTTGGTTACGGACATTGCACCGGGATATGATCATATTACGGGAGCTATTGGCGGTGCAGTAGCAGCTATGAATGGAGCAGCCTTTTTGTGTTATGTGACACCGGCAGAGCATCTGGCTTTGCCAAATGTAGAGGATGTAAAGCAGGGAATCATTGCATCAAAGATTGCGGCACATGCTGCGGATATTGCAAAAGGTATACCGGGAGCAAGAGATATCGATGACAAAATGGCAAATGCACGAAGAACTCTTGATTGGGAGGAACAGTATGCCTGTGCACTTGATCCTAATACGGCAAGAATGATACGTGACAGTAGAAGTCCAGAGGATGACCATAGTGATACTTGTAGTATGTGTGGAAAATTTTGCGCGGTTCGCAGTATGAATAAAGCATTAGCAGGAGAATACATAGACATTTTGTAAGGAAGGCATGGTATGAATATGAGAACAGCATTAACAATCGCCGGAAGTGATTCGAGCGGAGGCGCCGGTATTCAGGCAGATATCAAGACAATGACCGTAAATGGCGTGTATGCCATGAGTGCACTAACTGCGTTGACAGCCCAAAATACAATGGGGGTAACCGATATTATGGGAGTAGAAGCAACGTTTTTAGGTAATCAATTGGATAGTATTTTTACAGATATTTACCCGAATGCTATTAAGCTGGGAATGATTTTTTCAGCAGAACAGGTTTCTGTTATTGCACAGAAACTAGAAAAATATCAGGCTGAAAATATCGTTATTGACCCTGTCATGGTAGCAACTAGCGGTTCAACGCTTACCAATGGTGAAACGGTAGAAGCATTGAAAAAGCATCTGCTACCACTGGCGACTGTAATCACTCCGAACATTTTTGAGACACAAGTGCTCTCTGGAATGGAAATAAGAAATGAGAAAGACATGATAAGAGCGGCTAAGAACATATTTGAGATATATGGTTGTGCAGTACTTTGCAAAGGTGGACATTTAGAGGAACATGCCAATGATTTACTCTATATAGATGGTTTTGAACACTGGTTTTGTGGAGAAAAAATAGCAAATATGAACACTCATGGAACTGGTTGTACACTGTCAAGTGCCATAGCAGCGAATCTTGCCAAAGGTAAAAAACTGGTGGAAGCAATAGAGCAAGCCAAGCAGTATCTCACTGGTGCAATCAAAGCAGGACTTAATCTTGGAGAAGGGCGAGGCCCTCTTAACCATGTATACACCTTTTCTTTCGGGCAGGAGTCAAAATGAGAATTAATAAAAACACTTCATGCTTTAAATCAATACAAAGGATTTAAGGTGGAAAACAGAGAAAAAGACTCCGTGATAGTGATATTTGCTTCGGCTGCTTTGCCGTGCAATTGGACTTTTGCTTAACCTATCTACATTTTCTCACGCACTTAACAGTAAATGTTAAGTGCTGTGTGAACAGTAACCATTGCTTGCATTTCCGGGAAGTATGTGTGGTGCGTTACTTGCAAAACATGTAAGCATTTTTTATAATAATGAGGTAACCGATTCAGAATGAATCAGGTTTTCAATAAATGTGAACTCAGAGTGGGTCATGATATAAAAACAAACATGTTTGAGAGTGATATAAAATGAAAAAGATAGAAAATAAATGGAATAAAACCATGCTCTTTACTATATTAGGATTGGCATGGCCAACCATGCTTGAACAGCTTATGCAGACGGTAGTGCAATACATAGATACGGCAATGGTTGGTTCTCTTGGTACGCAGGCAACTGCAGCGGTTGGAGCAACGAGCACAGTGAATTGGCTGATTGGAAGTACGATATCGGCTGTTAGTGTTGGTTTTTTATCCTATATAGCTAGGGCATTTGGTGCTGGGGAAAAAGAGGCAGCCAAGCGTGCGACGGCGCAGGCGGTATTGGCAGTTGTTATAGTAGGTGTTGTTTTTACTACGATTACCCTATCGTTGAGTAGTGCAATTCCTGTTTGGATGCAAGTAGATGAGAGTATCCAGACGATGGCTTCGCAGTATTTCTTTATTATATATATGCCTATGCTATTTAGAACAGCAAGTATTATTTTTGGAACGATTCTTCGTGCGGCAGGAGACACAAAGACACCGATGAAAATAGGTGTTTTGGTGAATCTAACCAATGTTGTATTGAATTTTATACTGATCTATGAGACAAGAAAGATTTCATTATTTGGAATAATATTTACGATGCCGGGAGCAGGGCTAGGTGTTATTGGCGCAGCTGTTGCAAGTGCAATTGCTTTCACAGTAGGAGGTATTTGTATTACGATTGTACTATGGAGGCATCCGATTGTATCACCCAAAGGACAAAGTTTTAAGCCGGATATGAAAATTTTAAGACCATGTTTTACAGTGGCATTTCCAAATATGCTACAAAGATTTGGAACCTCGCTAGGCTATGTCTTTTTTGCTTCTATGATTAATTCGATTGGAGAAGTGGCAACAGCAGCACATACAATAGCCAATACAGTGGAATCCGCTTTTTATATACCAGGATACGGTATGCAGACAGCAGCAGCAACCTTGGCAGGCAATGCATATGGAGCACATGATAAAAAGCGAATGGACGATCTTGCAGCAATGTTTATTCCAATTGAAATAGCGTTGATGATTGTTTCTGGTGGATGTCTGTTTATATTCGCACCAGATTTGATGCGTATTTTTTCATCAAGCGAAGAAGTTATTGGGCTAGGAACAACGGTTCTGCGAATGGTGGCAGTATCAGAACCATTTTATGGATTTTCCATTATTATAGAAGGTATGATGCAAGGTATTGGTAAGACAAAGGAACCATTTGTTTACAATATCATTGGTATGTGGATGATTCGTATTGTAGGAACATTTATCTGTACACAATTTTTGGGATTAGGACTTGTGGTAGCATGGGCTTGTATGATACTGCATAATCTTCTGCTATTTGTACTGTTTTTTATCTGCTATCTGCGAAAAACGTGGAACCCATTATATGAAAACGTAAAAAAACATAAAGGATAGAGCAAAAGGCGCACGAAGAAGTGCGCCTTTTCATATGTTAAGGGTAATAGGAGTTGCAGTAAAATCTGGGTTTAGTGAGCCATGCTGTTCTGTGGCTAAATTGCTCGGTGGGAGCTTGCTCACATAAGAGCAACTTTAGACACGGAACAATACGGCGAACGCCGTGCCAACGAGCAACGTAAGTTGCGAGTGGGCAGTATGGCTCTCATAGATCTGCATTGGTTTGTCGGGAGCTTGCTCACGGGCAGACATATTCGAGCGAGGCTATTTTCCCGACTGCTAGGACGTAATCCTTGTTCCGGTCGGGATGATTAACACTATTTACCCCGACTGCTAGGACGCAATCCTTGTTCCGGTCGGGATGATTAACACTATTTACCCCGACTGCT
>JAFSCH010000107.1 GCA_017436865.1 Lachnospiraceae bacterium | reverse complement strand
TTTTTGCGCTTTATAGGCTGAAAACAGATATAAATTACGCCACAAACAGGAATTGTGTACTTGAACTCGGTGTAAAACAATGGATTACATCCATTCTAATCAGTTCCTGTAAAAAAATAACTGAGTTTCACGGATTCAGGTGAAATATATTGAGAATGGCATAGTTAGAAGCCCAACTCCTGATTTTGTATCAATTTTGTCTTCACTAAACTCTTCCATAATCTCTGTATAAATGTCATACCATTCATCTTCTTCCAATTTATCCAAATTAACTTCCGGCTGAAGTGAAAATGCAAACTCTTCTTCTGTCATATCATTCTCATTAAGCATTTCATGATAAAACTTATCTTTTAGTAATGTTTTGGTATTTCTCCACTCTTTTAAATAACCATAATCAACATCTGCATGCCCAGGATAAGCTCTCCGTTTCTCCTGTATTGTCCTTGCCCTTTTTATCATTTCATTCATATTCTCAAACCAACCCTTCTTAATATTGATTTTACTAGTTGTTTTTCTTTCGTATCTCTTGACATGACATATCTTACCAACTTTCATGCATCAATAGAGTTATTGAGAGTAAAC
Source organism: Lachnospiraceae bacterium (assembly GCA_017436865.1). Lineage (GTDB taxonomy): Bacteria > Bacillota > Clostridia > Lachnospirales > Lachnospiraceae > COE1. Next base: position 24,601 of record JAFSCH010000107.1, on the reverse strand, counting down.
AAGAACAAAAAAGGAACCAACTGTATTTCAAACACAGTTGATTCCTTTTGACAGAATCTATATTTTCCTTCAGCATATGTACTATAGTATTTCCAGCGTTATTACAAAAAGGGAGCAGTTTACCGGCTATAATCCATTTGTATCAGCCGTAACCATGCTCCCTTTTCTGTATTATGTTTCATTGATTAATGACCACCATTTATTATTCCCCATAACTCTTCCCACATATCCGTCATCTCCTTATTTATTTTTACATTTGTTTCTTACATTTGATAATTCCATATTACTAAAATAAATGTAAAATAACGACTTTTAGAATTAACAGTATTATTTTAGGAGTAAACTGCATAAAATCATGCAATTAACATAAGTATTGTTTGTGCTGTAAACATTTTATTTTCACAGCTAAGCTGCAGGTTACCATCATACTTTTTCGTAACTCGCTCTATGTTAGCTAATCCAAATCCATGTGATTCTTTATTATCCTTTGTAGTTTCTATTCGATTTTCTCGTATCACCACCTCATTCATACATGAATTCTTCACTGATAATATCCATATATTTTTCTTTAAAATAGATTGTATTTCTATCCGCCTGTCTTCTTTAACCTGTCTAGTCGCCTCTATGGCATTATCAAGCAAATTAGATATTAATATAACAAGATCAACATCTTCAACCTTACTTGCTGGTATACAGCCTTCCACTGTCATAGTGATATTACTCTGCGCTGCTGTTTTAACCTTCGACTCGAGTAAAGCATCTGCAATAAAATTACCTGTATCAAATGTTTTACTTTTGGTAGAATCCATAGTTTCTTGCATTTTATCAATATATTCAGCTGCCTGCTCATATTTTTCTTCCGCAATAAGCGAACGTAATACCAACAAAAGATTCTTAGTATCATGTCTAAATCTTCGTAGCTCTGTATTCTTCTCATTCATTTCAATATACGAAGCAGTTATCTGCTCCATAGGCTCTTTCAAGTTACCTATCATATTGTTCATAGAGGTATTTTCTTCGCGCACCATAATGATATGCGTAATAAGCACCATCAGGCATAAAAAAGTAATGATACTCAATTTTCTCATGGCGTCATTGACCATTGACGAATTAAAAATTGCAGTTTCCAATACTCCATAAGACACATTTGTCAAAAGCAGAATCATATATTCCATATTTGTCAACTTGGTAAAGTATATCTTTACTAAATTAACACGTTTAAGAATAATCAGGCTCAACAAAACACAACATGCCAATATCTCTGCTATGGTTATCGCAATATCTGCTTCCAAATTCAAATAACCACCAATATTTATGTTATTCGCAAATGTAAACCTAATAGTCTGAGCAATGCCTTCTATAACATTTGTATAAAATATCACTATTATGACAAAACTTGGATTCCATCCATATTTAGACCACAAAAAAGGAACAATCCTAAAAAAATATAAAGCTACCATGATCAAGATTAAAATACGTGGACCATAATTACAAACTGGCCTATATAAAAGTGTACATATCACGTAAAAAATAATCCAGATACCATTGATATTTTTCCATTTTCGTTTTGGAAAATCAAACATTTTCTCAAAAACAATCCAATAATTTGCAAAGCCAAAAAAAGCACGAACAGCATATATTGCCAACATAATCCCTAAATATTGTTCAATTTCCCCCATATTCTTTATACTCCTACTTTTACAAGATAATCAGAATAGATATTGTTAAACTCTTTATATTTCAGTCTACTGATTATCAATTTGTCTCCCGTAGTCATAGTAACTTCATCACGATTATAGGAATCTACATACGCAAGATTAATTAAGAAGGATTTATAGCATCTATAAAATTTTTTAGGAGAAAGCCTTCCCTCCACAGCGCCTAAGGTCTCATGACATTCCATTTCCTTTCGTCCGTCTCCAAAGTGCAAAATACAGTTTTTACCCATACCTTCTACATAAGCAATGACACTCTCCTTGAAGAAATGGTTTTCTCCATCTAGACGCACTTTTAACACATCATCCTCCGCCATGAGTCGCAAAAAAGAATCCAAAACATTATTAAACTTCTTGTCATCGATAGGCTTAGTGAGAAAACGAAACGTACCTACTTCGAATGTATCAAAAACAATAGAAGGATAGCTGGATACAAATACAATAGTCGAATTCTTATCATATTCTCGAATTTTCCTTGCAATTTCAAGCCCATTTGCTCCATTATTTTCAAACTCATAATCCATAAAAATAAGATCGTACTTAACTCCTGATTCGATGAGCTTCTCTCCCGCTTCATATTCCTCTATTATATAATCAAAATCTTTTTTCATGGAATATTGCAGAATTCTCTTTTTTACCTCCCCACGCATATACTTTGAATCATCGCAAACAGCAATTTTAACCATACTCCTCTTCCTCTCTTGTAAACTAGTAAAAACACGATGTCAGTGGCTCCCCACGCTTATTTATTTTATACCATAATCAGAGTATATTATCAAATATTAAAGAGTCGCTCCTCTTTAAATTTCTTTTAAGAAAAGCGACACTTTCTTCTCACTATAAACGTTTTCACATCATAAACGATTTCAACAATTCTTCAAGCTCTTTTGCCTCTTTTTCAGTAAATGACACCTCGGCTTCTTCATCCTCGTAAACTGGTCTTGTATTTCTTACTTTCCTTGTTGTTTCTCTCTCCTGTTCAAGCTCCCACTGCAATTTTTCCTTATCACCAATTCCATGCTCTAAACGTTCTGCAATATGGTTCTCAAGATAGTCGGTAAGATTGGTCTTTAATATCTTTCTTCTCCCCGGCATGTCCACAATAGAAGAAACGCTTAAAAACAGATAGACTCCAAAAAGGCTCACAATATAAAATGGCAGTAAATCTACAAAACGTTTTCCTTCCACAATTCCTTTACACACGCCAAATCCTGCAACAAATACACCTGCCATCATAATTTGTCCTGACAAATGCTTAATAAAATTAACACTCATCCCCATAAAGCGGATGCGATTGATATACTTATCCACAAAAATAGGAATGTTAGACACACCTCCATTTAATTTGTAGCATTGAATAAAACGTTCCTTGCACTGCTTCAACAGCTTATTGTCTGTCCCAAGCATCGTATCGGTTGCTTGAATCATCCTCTGATATGCTACTCCGATTGCTATCTGATACAACACACCTATTGTCATTAAAATGATAGCTATTGCCATAATAAGTGACTGATTTATATTTCCCATGATGTCTCCTCTCTCCTTCCGGTGTCAACACACATACACCTATTGTTGGACAAAGTATACTCAAATTTTCATAGCGCTACAAGGGGACTTAGGGCAGAATCGTTCGACAAGTTCTGTCAAAAAAAAAGACAGTCAATCCATTTTTGACTGCCTTTCTTATTATTAGACAAAACATACGAAAAAACTCTTACTAAGTTATTATCTTAACAATCCTTATTTTTCTCTTTTATTCTATTTCTATTTTTGCTATAATTTCTTTAACTTTTGGAGTTTACCAGTTTTTTGATATTAAGGAGGAAACGATATGAAATACAAAACAAGCGGAACCTGTTCTAGTATGATTGATATAGAAGTAGAAAATGATACGATTCAGTCTGTTGCTTTTACCGGTGGATGTAATGGAAATCTTCAAGGTATCTCTGCTCTTGTTAAGGGAATGAAAATTGATGATGCGATTGAAAAATTATCCGGTATCAAATGTGGTTTTAAAGACACTTCCTGTCCGGATCAGCTTGCACGCGCACTTAAATCTCTTAAAAATTAATAAGCGCAATGACATAGTCTGATAGAATTTGATAATATTAATTAATAAGAAGACATATCGGAGGCATTTCATATGAAGCGCATCGTATTCACTGGCGGTGGAACAGCCGGCCATGTTACACCAAATATTGCTCTATTCCCAAAGCTAAAAGAGCTTAATTATGATATCCATTATATTGGCTCTTATGAAGGAATAGAGAAGAAATTAATGGAAGATTACCATATTCCATATTATGGAATCTCAACCGGAAAGCTTAGACGCTATTTTGATCCAAAGAATTTCAGCGATCCTTTTCGTGTTATTAAGGGATTTGCTGAAGCCAAGAAAATATTAAAAACCTTAAAACCTGACATTGTTTTTAGTAAAGGTGGTTTTGTCAGCGTTCCTGTAATCAGAGCTGCTGCCTCTTTAAAGATTCCATGTATTATTCATGAATCCGATATGACACCAGGACTTGCAAACAAGCTATGTATTCCTGTTGCCAATAAGGTATGCTGTAATTTCCCGGAAACCTTACAAAATCTTCCGGCTGACAAGGCAGTACTTACCGGCTCTCCAATACGTGAGGAGTTATCAAAAGGTAATAAGTATCATGCATTGGATCTTTGTGGCTTTACATCTGGCAAACCGATTATTTTAGTAATTGGTGGAAGTCTAGGTGCTGCCGGAGTCAACTCATTGGTACGTGATGCCCTTCCAAAGCTGTTGGATGATTTCCAGATTGTGCATGTCTGCGGAAAAGATAAGGTTGATAACCTTTTATTAAATACACAGGGCTATAAGCAGTTTGAGTATGTTAAGGAAGACTTAAAGGATCTCTTTGCTCTTGCAGATATTGTTATCTCTAGAGCTGGAGCCAATGCTATCTGTGAGCTTCTTACTCTTAGAAAGCCAAGTCTCTTAATTCCGCTTCCTGCTTCCTGTAGCCGTGGTGACCAGATACTGAATGCTAAGAGCTTTGAATCACAAGGCTTTGCCATGGTAGCTGATGAGGATGACTTAACCCCTTATACTTTGGTGGAAAAGGTTCATGAGTTGTACTTTACTAGGCAATCCTTCATTGATGCTATGCAGAACAGCAATCAGCGTAATTCTATTGCTACAATTATAGATTTAATTGAAAAAGAAGTAAAAAAAGCATAAATTGCAAACAAATACAGTAGGCGCTCAGAGTTTAATCTGAACGCCTACAAAATTTGTTACTATTAATTTCTTTAACAATGTATTGCATAAGTTACATTCTTGTCTAAATCTACATCAAATATGATTACCCTATCCCCTTTGCTTACATTTTTATATGTATTGTACTCACACTTTCCTTCCATAATCTCTGTACCAACTTCTGCAACAATAAAGTATGCCCTATTATCTTGATTTTTAACTCTTCTACTTTTACTATGTCTATTCTTCTCTGTCACAATTCCATAGTATGCCCTTTCAACCTGTACAAAATTATATTTTATTCCTTTATATATAAAATATATTGCCAAAACAAAACACAAACTTAACGCAACTATTCCAAATATTAAATCAGCTGTTCTAATAGCATTCATATCACTCTTTAGTCCTAGACCAATGATAAATATCTCCAAACAAATAGTAACAATCCCCATCTGAAGATAATACTTCATCTGTTGTCTTTTCCACCATTTAAATGTTTTACATTCTTGTATATATATGACATCTTGATTCTGATTATTTTCGATTACTGTCATAGGCTTTCCTCCCTGTCTTGTACGAATTTTGATAACCATATTACTTTGAATGACAAATACAAACCCCTTTCGTTTTTTCATCGAAAGGGGTTATTTTTATCATTCTTATTCCGTAATCTGTTTCTTCACTGCCTCAAGCTCATCCTGGGTCATTTCCAATGGATTCCAACTAATTCTCTGATTATCATTCTCATATCTTGGAATCAAGTGCATATGGAAATGGAATACGGTCTGTCCTGCCACTTCATTGTTATTCTGAACGATATTAAAACCGTCACAGCCAAGCTTTTCTGTCATGGTTGTTGCCATTTTCTTAGCAAGCTTCATAACCTTTGCTGCTGTTTCATCTGGTAACTCGTACAAATTCTTGTAATGAGACTTTGGAAGGATTAAAGCATGTCCCTTGGTTGCCGGAGCAAGGTCAAGGATTACACGAAATTCTTCGTCCTCATATAATGTTTTGGCCGGAATCTCTCCATTTGCTATTTTACAAAAAATACAATTATGATCCATCATCGTTTTTCTCTCTTTCTATGTTTAAATTATTGTATCTGTTTATTGAAATACATAAAGAATATCCAATGTTCTTAAAATCTTAAAATCACCCTTCATCTTCATGGAGCCTGCCATAAATGCTCTCTGAAAGGTCATTCTTCCTTGAATAATCTCATTCATGACCTCCGCTGATATCTGCATTTCTACATCTGCCTTATCTATCGTCCCATAAAAGCACTCCATTTCCGCATTATTTACCTTTACAACCAATGGTTTTGCTGCCTCTGGTATATAAAACTTATAAACTGCCTGGAATCCCGGCTGTGGACGGAAATGACTCTTCAAATCCTCTACAAAGAGAGTGGTCTCTTCGATTTCCTTCTCTCCCATAAGGTCCTTGAACATACTGGCAAGCTCTTGGATATCTTCCTTCTGTTTCTGTACATAATCATCATCCGATGCCAACTCAGATAGCTGCTCTGCCTCCTGCGGTGTCAGATTCAAACTCTGTGTAAAAGATACCTTTTGTTTTACTGCCTGATTACTACATGGTAAAACGACTACTTTCTGGTTAATGGAACGATATAAATCTTCTGTTCTTCTCTCAATCAGCCTTGCATATTGCTTATTCTGCTCAAAATCTGAAATGTCTGCAACAAATCCACAGATTCCTGTACAAAGAATGCCTCCTAAAATTTCCCATGCCGCATTTAAGCTCATCATACCCTCACGCTCACCATAAGCAGTGGACATGACAACCGGACACATATATATTTTAGAAATTTTTTCCTGATCACCATATAACCAGCACGCATCTAAAAATTGCTGCATCCACCCACCGATTCCATACCACTCTACTGTTGTGGCAAGAATAACACCATCTGCATCCTTTAAGGTCTGTGGCAATGCTGTTATATTATTCTTAATCTCATATAAATCATATCGTTCTACGGTAACATTCAGTTCCTTAAGAACCTCCTGCATCTTATTCATGACATACAGAGTCGGATCCCCTATCATCCCTCGTCCGCCATAATAAATATTAATCTTCACTTACTATCACCCTTCCCCAAATTTACATAACTAATTATATTGTAACTGTGCAAAAGGGGAACGTCAATTGGATTTTAACAATAAGTCAGACAAACTCTGCCAAACATAATCTGATCTCCCGGCTCCATAGCAACCTCTTCATGAATACTTAACATATCTCCATTCCTTACTGTTCCGTTTGTTGAGTTTAAATCGGAAATAAACACTTGCCCATTTCTTTCTTCTAATCTTGCATGCATTCGGCTCACGGTATTATCTGGAATTACAACATCACAAAATGGAGCAAGTTTTCCTATTGTCAGCGGAAACTTCACTAGAGGTATTTGTAACTCTTTCCCATTTACCATACCCTTTAAGCATCGCTCTGACACAGTCTCTTGATTTAGCAACATGGTTTCTCCAACAAGCTCTGAGGTCTGTTGAACTGTCGCCATTTGCATAGGCTTTACATTCCTAACATAATCTTTTTTCTCATTTGGTATTGGCATGCTACCACTATCTACGATCCTTACATCCGTATTCCAATATTCTATTTCGTCTTCTACTTCCTCTGTCAATTGCTGAATCTGCTCATCCTGCTTCCATTTTTTTAGAACACTTACAAAAAAAATCCCTGCAGCCACCACAGACATTCCTATCGCGCCATAAAGACTAATCTCTTGTTTTTGTGATAATGGAATAAGTTTTAACAGTCTTGCTCCGAAGATAATACCTCCCGCACTCAGTGCTAACAGCGTACACAGCAAAGCTCCTAATATATTTTTGTTCCAGCTATGAGGCTCTACTTCTTCCTCTTCGTTTTCTATGCTTTCTTTCTCACAATATGTTTCTCCTTCATTGTTTTTATGAAAGTCTTTACTATCACTATCCTGTATCGAAAATGCAAGCTTTGTATTGCAAAAATCTTCCTGCATAATTGTACTGTTCTCAACACTTTTACTTTCTCTATCGGTGACACTTTCCTCCATCTCCTGCGCTTCATATAAAAGATTTTTTACTTCGCCTAACACATAATTAGAATTTCTAGTATACCGATAGACCTGATAAGCAAGCCATACCGCTTGTTCCTGTTTATGATCGATTTTGGTAAGCAAATAATCCACAAGCTTCTGAAATGTTTTTCTGACATCTCCGTCATAACTGGGATAACATACAAAGTAAGGCTCCTTGGTATCCATATGTAGATAAATATATTCTGGCAAAAGTAATACCTGACTGCCATCCAGCAGATACTCCTCCAATCGTTCAAAACACCGTATACAACCTGCCAGAAGCTTTTGTAATGCCTCATAGCTTATTTCCTGCTTCTCATATATTCTATCTAAGGATTGCAAGGAGTTTATCTCATAACAATATTGCTTCTCTCCTTCCTTGTGTCTACTGATTACAGGAAGTAATCCAGGAATCTGGTTCTCTAACAGCATTCTTTCTATATAACTTTCTTCTTGCACATCTACAAAAAACTGATACGTACTTAGAACTAGATAATTGTGATTCATACTTCTTTCATATCGTCTGTCCGGTAACTCCTTTTCCTGCTCCTTCATTTTCTTATCCTATCCTTTCCATTTCATTGGCTTATCTCTGCCTCAATACTGCAATGGTTTTATTCCTCAATACCTTCTTGCTCACTTCCATACACAATACATCTTCTCCAACAATGCCTCTTAACCAGCAATCACCAGGCATATTTACTTCACACTTATAAGATACGGTCACTGCAACTGCTGATACACGAACCGTTGTACTCACTTTACGAATTGCAAATAGCTTTTTTTCTATGAGTGATTCGGCCGCACCTGCTGCCTCTTCATACGCTTCTTGTGTATTTTCAAAACGACTACTGCTCCCCCGTAACGCCGCCGCATAAGCACACTGCTCTAAAATACATCTGTCATAACAAAAAAATGACAAAAATATCATAAAAACAATGCTCATCATAACAAAAGGCAAGAGCAATGCCGCCTCCACAGTAAAATATCCCGCGGTCTTTCCACTAAGACATCTTCTCATGACAAACCTCCTAATAAAAGTGTCATAACATAGCCAAGAAATAAAGCTGGTAAGAAAGGTAGTCTTATTTTTGTTTTTCCTTTTTTTATGATAATAGTCAACAAAGCTACTGGAAGCATGAAAATGCTAGCAAAACACACCATTCCTAACGTATTGCGTACTCCAAAGAAAAGTCCTAATGCTGCAATGACAAGACCATCTCCTCTTCCTATCTGCTCCTCACTAAGTAAAGATATTCCCAACATACATAACCCTATCAGCGCGCCACCTAACGCTCCATACCAGCTATGATTCTGTCGAAACAAACACCCAACGCACGCAACGATTCCCATTGCAACAATATAAATAATACGAATTTCCTTTTTTCGCACATCCTCAATTCCTGCAAGAAATAACAACAATCCTTCCAATCCATAAATTCCAACTAACATGATATTTAAAAACCTCTTTTTCTCTATTATGAGCTAACCACACTTTTTACAGACATTCCTATTTCCGACATCAGATAATGGTATTTCCTGTATCTTTCTTTTCAGGCTGCTACACTGTAAAGTTGCATGATACCGATTTCCATAGCTTGTTATAAAAACCGTATTGGTGCATTGTTTTCCACATTGTTCACAAGCATAGAAACAAGCTCCATCTGCATTTCTTAATCCCTCTACAAAATCTATATCCACTGCACGGATAGACAGTTTTAGATAAGAACAACTCTTTGTCAAATGATACACCTCGCCATGTTCTGTAATATAAACCATATCCTCTTCTTCTTCATAAACTGTTTCCACATCATAACCTGTCCATGCTCTGGTTCGCATACGACTATACATCCAAAATTCCGAAAAACCTACCATCGAAACAAATGGTTCTACCTTGTACGGATATAGCAAATCAATACATTCCTCTTCACCCGCTTTATCAGCGACACCACCGATTACTGCCAATTCCTTTGCTGACTGATGTAATGTCATATTCCAATTGCTTTGCAAACGATAGATTTCAATAAAAGACATTAGATTGAGCACTGCAAACAGGAAAAGAGGTAGAACCAAAGCAGCCTCAAGCGTCATACTTGCAGACTGCATATTTCTTTTCGAAAAGAGGCCGAAGGATATTCTCCTACATGTCTGAATAGAATTGTGCAGGATAACAGAAAACGATTTGTTTGTCTGGAGAGTCATAACTCCTTTCTCATTTACTTTCTTCTTTTGATATGTCTTTTTTGTTCTTGAATTACTTATTTTCTGTTTAAAAAATCTCACGAATGGAGAAGAATTCAACATGTAAAAGAACATCCTTCCACCTCCTTTCTTTTATTCGTATCGCATGGTTCGTGTAAAAACATACTCCTGTTCTCTGTCTCCCTTAAAGCCAAAGGTTACCTTCAAATAATCCACACACTGGTCTATACGAAATTCCCCATTTCCGGCAGTCTTTCTAATATCAAGTTCCGCTATATCCATACTTCGCATAACTTTGCTCTCCTGATTCAACATCAATGCTAAAAAGACTCTAAGATATTCTTCATAGGTCATTCCTGACATTCCTGTCGTATTTGCACCCTTTTTCCATAACTCACCTTGAAACAATCCCGTAAGGCTCAGCGCCCATTCTCCCTTATTCTTTATCAGTGGTACTTCTCCTCCTTCTAGCAGGCACTTTACATCATAGGTACTTTCTGCCATTACCCATAACAGGATAATTAACATGGATAATACCTCTGCTGCCTTGGGAACCCCAAGCAAGGTGCAGATTGCCGTAGCTATAAGCTCTACCTCCTTTATTTTGGCTGCATCTTTTGTTGTAAGATAAAGGTAATTTGCTGCACTTCTAAGCCAAAGTAGTCTTTCTGCTGACTCACGTAGATTTGATATGTCATTGTCTCTTCCATACAAAATGTACTCGACTTGATATTTCAGATGACTATTTTCCTTTTCCTGTCCATAAAATCCATATTTCTGTAGCAAAAATTCATCGAACAATAGCTCATTTACCAATCCTTGTGGCTTTTCTACATACTCAGGAAGTCCCGAGCCTTTATTGACATTTCCTTGTTGTACCCGATAGCTTAGACATTCTTTTCGTTCCATTACTGCTGAAGATAAACTATCGGAATCAGAAACCGCTAAGTAGAGAATTCCTTTTCCAGCAAACTGATCTAGAAAATCTCTTATTAAATCATAAGAAAAGCCTTCCTGCGTTTTCTGATAGGTTTCTGTGATTTCCTCGTTTGCCAAAGATTCTTCAAATGCTTTTTTATACTCGGAAAGACTGTTTTGCACATCTATTGATAACATTTTTGTTTTTTCTATGGTTTGAAGCTGGTTCTGTATTTCTTGAATGATGTCCATTCCATATTTGCTTTTCATATAATCTACAGCCTGTGCTTTCCATACTTCACCTGCATCATCCGTTGCAAATGCTGCTTCTTCTATCTCTAAATGAGTATTTTCCAAAGGAATCCAATGACTTCCCGGTGCAAGTACAAGTCCCTTTTCCGGTTTCATGTTATAGGACATATATTCCGCCAAATGTTTTTCCACCTTGGACAGACTACCCTTTTTTGTTCCATAGGAATCATCAATAAATAGTAAGCCATATTGTGAAAATAGCTCTCTATGGTATTCTGCAAAGATAGAATCCATCCCTAAATCCGCCACAAGTTCTGCCTGTAGCCTTGCGGCTCCCATCGCTGCTCCCTCTACAAGGGCTAGTAGCAGCGACAGGATAATAGCAAAAGTAAGTGTCAAATATACGGTAATATACCCACTCTGTGTCTTAAATCGCATTGGCATTTGTCTTCACAGTCTTTAGAATGGTCTGTAAAACGGACTTAATTCCATCTCGAAACATTGCTACCAAAGCAATTAATACCACAATAATTAACACTACCTCTACGGTTCCCATTCCATCTTCTTCTTTTAAAAAATTCTTAAACTGTTTCATTTTTTTCTCCTTTGTTTTGTTTTTGTATTCGAAAATATATATTCATATAAATAATGTAACTATTCAGTACCTTCATAGTTACGTTACATATTGGAAAGAAAGGTTGGCACTACAACGATAACCATTACGATTGCAAGCAACAGCATCATGGGTAAAAGAAGCTTTGTTCCTGCTCTTTCTCCCTGTCTTCGCGCCAGATGTTTTCTCTCCTCGAATGCCTCAAGTGCTTCTTCCTGTAAGAGGAAGGAAAGATTTACAGAACCACTTCTTAGATTTTGTGTTAGTAGCATTACCAGCTTGTTATAGCATGGTATTCTGCAACGTCTAGCAAATCCATCCAAGGCATCCTGTTGAAAAACTCCGTTTTTCCATTCGTTTGCAGTTAATAACATTTCCTCATAGGCATAGCGTTTTTTTGTTTCCGGTAAATTCTTCTTACTGTAGTCTGCAACCATTCTTTGCCAAGCATTGGGTACTGTCATTCCTGCACCAAGCAAGAGTGCGAGCTTACTCACCAATTCAGGATAGTCAATTTTCATTTGCTCTTCCCGTTCTTCTACCCTTTTATGCAAATCCTTGTCTTTACTTAACAACAGGATGATGCATACAACTGGTGTTGCAAGCAAAAACAGTAAGCCATTTTTTTGTGTCTGTTTTGTCCACACAATCTCTTTTCCCCCGTATTCCGTGGGCAGCATCACAAATTCCTGCTCTCTGTCTTCTTCCTCCAATTCCTGTAGCTGCCTTTGCAGCTGCTCCTGCATGCTTAATGGGGACGCCCTACTCCTGATACAACACCAGAAGGTTTCCTCCCTCTTAAATTCCTGACAAGTAATTTGTGCTGTTACTTCTATCACTGATGCCTGCGGCAACTCATTGTGTATTAATTTTCCATCAGGCTCCATATACTCTTCATTTGTCTGCCATTCAATTTTAAAAGGATATCCCTCTAATACATTAATCAAATCAAGGTCATAGCATATCTCATCAAACGACTTATTTTCTCCTAAAACTGTCTTTTTAAACTTTTGTAAGAAGCCTTCATACATTTCCTGTAATTCATTTTCTTGATAGAGTCGCTCCTCAACCTCCAAAGTAATGCTGGCTTCTTCTTTACCGTTTTTTGCGCTTAATACAATCCTTTGACTTCCCTCTCCATAAGTACCTCTACGCAACTGGTTATTTTCCACACAACCTGTCCCTGCCTCTTTTATCATAAGTAATATTCCTAATATCCCGCCCACTACCAACACCAAAAATCCAAATGAAAGCTTTTCTATTACAAACTCTTTTTGTTTTTTCGCAATGTCCTGCATCGGATATAAAGTCTTTAAATCTTCTAAAACAGTAGCATTTTGCCATAAAGGAAACGTATCATATAACCATACTGCAAGTTTTTGTATATACTTCATTTGCTCCTCCTTTCTCATCAAATATTAATGTCTAAGATTTTCTCCGCGAGATAACAAGCTAGTACATATACAAAAAGACATATTGTCATGATCAAAATCCCCAGCGTATTATGATACAAGCTGTCAAGAAACCCTGGTGAAGTAAGCGACAAATACCCAATGATACCAAAGGGCATACACTGCATAATCCTCTGTTCCATCTGCTTTTCACTGATTATGGTTTGGATTTCCCTTTTTACCTCCATTTTGTCTCCAATGATGGTCGCGGTACGTGCGATAATATTTCTAATCTCCCCACCACCACGCTTAGCAATGGCAAAAACCTCCGCAAATTCATATATATCTTCCAAGTCACTTCTTAACGCAAGCTGCATTAAGGCTTGTTCTAATGCTTCATTATTCTCAACACGGCGTAGTATCCACGAAAGCTCTTTTGCCATCAGACTCTTTTTCCCGAAAAGAACACAACAATCCTGATAGGCTTCTCTGAAAGCATTTTCGACAGAAAATCCTGCTTGTAGCTGAGACGAAATCGCTAAAATTACTTCCCGAAATTGGCGATTAAGAAGAGCTTTTCTTTTCATACACAGCTCTTTCTTTTTTCGTTTTAGGTAAAGATACAAAAAAGGAATGATAAATAGTATAAACACCAGTACGCTGTCATAGAATAACCAGCTAACCATTCCGAAAATGGCACATCCCTCTAATCCATAGCGTATCCATTCGGAGCAGGTAAAAGAGTAGCTTTTATAGTTCACAAAGTCCTGCTGCTGACAACTTTTGTTTATGTAATAATTCTTTTTCTTTTTGCAATGCACCAAGAATTCTTCCCTCCTTTTCTCCTGTCTCCTCAAAACAATAAAGACGCTGTGTCTGTATTTCACCCTGCTCATAACCTGTTATTTCCGTAATTTCCAATACTTTTCTAGTTCCATCACGTAATCTTCCCAAGTGCACAATAATATCAACGCCAGAAGCGATCTGCGCTCTTACTGCTGGAAGTGGAAGCTCCATTCCCATTAAAACCATAGTCTCCAATCTGGCAAGCATATCCTTTGCAGAATTAGCGTGTCCGGTACTAAGAGAGCCATCATGCCCTGTATTAAGCGCCTGTAACATATCGATTGCTTCTGCACCTCGGACTTCTCCTACAACAATTCTGTCCGGTCTCATTCGAAGGGACGCTTTGATTAAATCACGTATAGAAATTTCTTTTACTCCTTCTGTATTGGCATTTCTGGTTTCCAAGCTCACTAAATTAGGTATTCCTCGTATCTGAAGCTCCGCAGAATCCTCTATGGTTATGATTCGTTCTGTATTGGGAATATAATGCGATAATGCATTTAAGAATGTAGTCTTACCGGATCCGGTTCCACCACTAATGAAGATATTATAACCTGCCATCACAAGCTTTTTTAAAAACTCTGCAGCCTCTGCCGTAATAGAGTGAAAGGCAATGAGTTGTTCCATGGTAATTGGATTCTCTGGAAATCGTCGAATCGTAACCACCGGCCCATTTAAGGCAATCGGAGACAATACAATATTCACGCGGGAACCATCACCAAGCCTTGCATCCACAATCGGTGAAGCTTCATTAACTGTACGGTTACACTTACTTACAATCTGTTGTATAACATCCTCCAGCTTTTCCCGAGATTCGAAGCTTTTATCCCATTGATATAATTCTCCCTGCTTTTCGTAGAAAATATTACCTGCTCCATTAATCATAATTTCTGTGATATCCTCTGCATCTACTAATTCCTGCAAAATACCAAGTCTTCGTACATCGTAGAAAATCTCTTTTGCAAGACTTTTTCTTTCCTCTAGAGTAAGCACATATTTATTTCCATCTCCAAGAATCAGATCATCTATAATGTCCTGTATCTCTTCATCCGATACTTCTCTGGTAAAGTCTATCCTTTCCCTTAGCTTGCTTTCCATTTGCTGTTTACAAATTTCATATCGGTTTGTTACCATCTGTGTCTATTAATCCTTTCATATATTCTCCAAGTGGTGCTATGGTAAGGCGCTCTATATTACCTACCTTTTCTGTCCATTCCTTTGGTAAATCCATCCATTTTGTTTTTTCCAATACGGTAAGCATTTGCCTCTTTTCTAACTGCTTCTTATATTGCTCTACTGTAAGCTGTTCTTCTTTTGTTCTTGCAATCATACTATAAACGTAATCACTTGTTTGTAAAAAATAGTAAAGTCCCTGACAGAGTTCGGATAAATCCAATATAATATCTGTATATTCTCCCGTTTCTACTACCCTCTCTATTAATCCTTTCCACTCTGCCTGTGTAACAGGAAGCAAATCCATAGCATCCTCTGCTGGCGAAAAATAATCTAAACCTCCAAGTCTCTGCTTCATGCTTTGAATACGAAAACCTAAATTCGCATCCTGCCTTTCTGCAACATATAGCAAGTCTGTAATATCCGCCATTTTTTTCTCCGTCAGCAATTCCTCATAACCTGCAAATGCTTGCAAATTCAGATAGAGTACTTTTCTTTTTCTCTCTAAAAGAATCTGTCCCAATGCAAGTGCAGCCCTCGTCTGCTCCCTGGAAACCATTGGTGTATAAAACGCATGTATTGTAACATTTTTTGTACATTGATAGACCGGTACATCCATAAGGCTATGCTCTGCATACTCATTTAACAGCTCCTGTATCAGTTTTTCCATAGACTGATATTTTTCCATATATGAATACTCTGTGATTTCTTTTTTACCATTCTCTCTTAATATCAGAATTTCCAAAGCTTGCATTTCCTGCAAGTCCTTTTCATATAGCGACTCACTTAACAGACATATTGCAAATGCATGTCTTTTACTATATTCTGCAGCTTCATTTAATGTAGCAAAAGTAAGTACTTCAAACTGAGTAAGTCTTTTCATCAAGTAATTCTGCATACTCTGAAGATAACGCTCATCTCTGTCACAGATTACTAATCTCTTTTTCATAAATATTGTCCTCCATACCATAGCAACACACTACATAACACAGGAACGGATAAACGTATCACACTCTTTCGATTTCCTTTATCTACCTCATATTCCTCTAACACACCTGTCATAATTGCTTTCTTACAATATCGTGCTAGATAATAAAGTCGTTCCCTGCTTTCTTTTTGCCAAAGCATTTTCATCAGTGCCCACACCGCCGCAAGCACCATCGCCCCCAACAGGCAATACAAATAGGAAGTGCCTCTTATATAACAACCTACCATTAGAAACAATTTCACATCACCTGCACCTAACCCCTTTAAAAGATAGAAGGGATAAAATACAGCAAAAATTATCATAAGCTGAATCAATGTCTGCCCTAGTAACAACAAGTCTCCTTTTTCCACTGTTTGCACCAGACCTGCTATCATCCCTATCATTATCCACAGATTAGGTATTCGATAGCACAAGATATCCACAAAAGTAGCAATCACTAATACACATATCAGGATTATCATTCTTAACATGCCTTTCTTATTTTCTTTTACTCTTCCTTAAACGTTTTGGGAAATTTACCGATTTGGTATAGAACAGCATTTGCTGTGATTGTTTTTGATTATAGCATGACTTTTTTGTTTGTCTACTTCAAATGTAATAATTCGATTCCAGTTTAAAATTTTTTTAAAAATAGACGCATAAAGAAAGACATTCATGCCTATACTTAGAATAACGTAATGATACGATACCTTCATAATATCTATAAGGAAAGGCGATAAATGTCTTTATGAAAACATATTTTAGTCTAAAAAAGATGACAAAACCAGAAAAAGAAGATTCTCCGCTCACTGCAAGAGAACTTTTACTTGCTGATATCGCAAAAACACAGCATGCTCTCGAAGTAGCATACTGTGGATTTGACAATGTAACGGATCCTGATTTAATTGACTGTTATATCTACGAAGTAAACTCTGCCTTGAAAAGGTACCGTTTTTTACTCGAACAAGCAAAAAGCATGCAGCTTTTTATTGAATCCCCCGAAGATATGGATACGCAGCTTATGCCAGGTAACCTCTCTTGGTATCATAATTAAGGAAATCCTCATTTAAATCGGACTTTGTATAGGTCAGTCCTGCATAAACAGACTGAATATTATCCATAAGTGGTGCAGAATCATCCTTCTGACTTACCACATAATAGGCATCATGTAGCTTTGTAAAAATAGTTTGAATTACATCAAGGTTCTCTGTTTTATATGCATAGATATCTTTTGCAAGTTCTCTGTCTGCAAAACAATAAATTGCAAAGAGATTTTTGGACAATGCATAATCAAAGTTCAAACTAGTTCGCATTTGGCCAATACATTCTCTTGCCATTCGAACATTCTCTTTGAATTCTTCCTTCTTATCCTCATGATAAGAATTTATGGCATCCTCTAGATAAACCAGAAGCATCTCATATACGATTACAACCAGCTGTGTTCTATTTGCCTGTGTAATTCTTCTGGTAAAGGTTTGTTTTGTTTCTGTGTTCATAATATTTTCCCTTTCTCAGTCTGCAAACTTTGAGCCTCTGCACAAAGTTTCATGTAAAAATTTATTTTCACATTTTCTACTGGAGCAACTGCAATACAGACTGTGGTCTTTCATTTGCCTGTGCTAACATTGCAGTAGAGGATTCCACTAATACCTGCACGGTAGAATACTCTGTCATTTCCTTTGCCATATCAACGTCCATAATTCTGGAATAAGACGCTGTCATATTTTCCTCTGTTACATCAAGATTAGTTACTGTATGCTCGATACGATTACAATATGCACCAACCTTAGAACGAATACCAGACAGATAGTCAATCGCTTCTGTAATCACATCAATTGCTTCTGTTGCCTTCTCTTCTGTGGTAATATTCAATCCATCTACACCAAGATACTCTGTTCCCAATGAAGGAATTTCTATCTGAATAACCTGTCCTTCATTTGCACCAACCTGAATTCTCATAGGACCCATTCCCGTTAGATTCAGATTAATATTCTGTGTATTATCATTCATATCTCCAACCTTATATTCCGTTTTTACGGTATCGGTATGAGTATGTAAGGAATCCTTAAGCTCGGTTGGATCCGGTGTTCCATTAAGATTCTTCTTTCCCTCCTGAAACAGTTTAAAGGTATAGGTCTCTTCCGCACCTGCCATATTTTCGACATCTTTGTAGCCAATCGTTATGTCTCCAGTTGTTTCATTCACTGCACAGCTTGTAACAGTATATTCTACATCCGGATTTAACGTGTTAAAATACTTTGCAAAATCTTCTGTCAGATGTCTTAAACCCTCTTCCTCTGATCCTGTATGATAAGAAACCTTTGGATAAGGCGCAACAGGTGGATTCGCTGGGTCTTTTCCCATTGCTTTATTGTCTCCCCAGTCCTTAATAATATTCAGCTCACTGACATTGTATTTTATCGTACCTTCCTGATTAGTCACGGTAATGTTCTTATAACAATCCGTTGTAATATATGTGGTAACCGATGTGGTTGTTACACCACTTCCATCTATTGCCATGTTATCATTAAGAGAAAGCTTAACCTGAAAATCATTTTCTGCTTCGATAATGACGTTTTCATCTTTCACAATAACCTTAGCTCCATCCGGGAAGCCTCTCATACCCTCACCCGCTGTAATCTGGTCATCTGTTACAAGCGCCGCCTTAATATCATCTGCACTTGCAACTTCATAGCTATCCTCATGTGTAACTTCTCCCTCAGGGCTATTCTCTATATAAGCTGCATGATCTTTAATGGTATCTTCATAATGATAATAACTTAACTGTTTAATAGAATAGGTTCCGCTTAACACACCATCACTATATGACATAACCTTAATATTTTCTGTATTGGTATACCCTTTATATGCAAAGCTTCCGTCCAAAAGATTCTGCGCATTGAACTGTGTTGTTTCGGCAATTCGATCAAGTTCCTGCACTAACTGGTCAATCTCAAGCTGAATCTGCTCTCTATCTCCGTCTGAATTGGTTCCATTTGCAGACTGAATTGCAAGTTCATTCATTCTCTGCAAAATATCATGCATTTCTGACATTGCACCATCTGCTGTATTCACAACAGAAATACCGTCGTTTGCATTTTTATTAGCCTGCTCCAAGCTTTTAATCTGCGCATTCATCTTAATGGAAATAGCAAGTCCTGCTGCATCATCTGCGGCGCTGTTAATTTTGTATCCGCTAGAAAGTCTCTGAATAGAGGCTGATAAACGGTTATTATTTATATTTAATTCATTTCTTGCAATGATAGATGAAATGTTGTAATTAATTCTCATGTTTTACCCTCTCTTTATGAATTATTGCAAACTCTTTAAAGCAGTCAGGAAGGCTTTTGCTGTCTGATACAACTCCTTTGTAGAAGGTTTATCACCCTCTTCCAAAAGCTCTCTGTCCTGTCCAAACCGATTTAAATCAAGCTTACTTGTCTGTGCAAGACTTAAAGATACGGTTTTTTCTGCTCCTGTTTCCTGTTGTGTTTTGGTAAATTCTTTTTCTAAATCTTCTTTTACCTGTTCCATATCCGCTTTTCCTGACTTCTTTTCAAAAGCCACCATACCGGATATTCTCTTCTCTGTAACATCAAATTCTGCTGCCACTTTGCCAAGACTGTCGGTTTCAAAAGTAACTGCTACTTTACCAGTCAGAGCCTGATTGTGATAAATCTTTAGATTTACAGAGGTAAGCTCACCTTTAATCTCAACTGGAAGTTCATAATTTTCTTCCTTTGCAAGCTTTCCTGCTAAAGCCAGTCCCTTGCACAATGCTTTAGCTGCCTTAATATCAATGGTTGAAGCACCTTGTTTATAAATAATCTCTTCTACTGCCTTCGAACTCTCCGCTATTAACTCCTGATAAGACTGCTTTGCAGTATCGGCATCGGTCAGTCCTTCGATTGCCTTATCTGCTGCAAAGGTAAGAGAATCTATCACACTTTTTTCCTTATTTTCGATTTCTCCTACTGTTTCAAAAGAATCATTGACCGTTGTGTCATTTTTTATGCTTGCCGCACCACTTCGTCCAAAAATTTGTTTAAACAGTTCACCTCTTTGCATAATCAGCATCGATGCAGCCTGAATATTATCAGGACTAATGGACTGCTCATAATCAATTAGAGACTGAATAACTGCTTCTTCTACCGCTTCTACCGACTGCATCGTTTCATGGAAGCTATGACGTTCTCTGACTCTGTCTTCAGATACATCTGTTTGTACTTCCTTCAAATCCTGTGCAAACTGTTCTATGGTTGTATTTTCATTCAGCTTCATATCCTGTAGCTTTGTTATATCGGTATGCTCTGCAAGCTCATCCTTAATCTCACCCGATACTCTTGCATAATACTTCTCCTTAGAAGTATTATCTTCTCTCTGCTCACTGGATGAAAATCCTGCCTGAATCTGAGTATCAATCGCTGTATTTTTCTGTAACAATTGCTCCAAACCACCATACTGAGCATCGATTTGTATATTCATATTTTTATTTTTTCCAGTTCTGACTGCGGAAAGTAGATTTTTAAAATTCATTTCTGCTCCACTTGCAACCAGACTTCCAATTACTGCTCCATCTGACTTCTCAATCTGACGGAACATGCGATAAATTCCAATGTAGGCATTTCTCTCATCCTCTGAAATATTGCCCGCTCTATCAAGCTTTTGCAAATACTTCGAAAACTTTTCTGTGTCCTTACTTAAATCCTTATCCTGTTCGTTCAGATAAGTATCCAGCTCCTCCATACTCATCTCCAAAGGATTTACCTGTTCACGAATCATATTCAGGGTTGTCGCCGGTGTCATTCTGCGCATAATACCATTTACCTGGCTATCGGCTTCCTTCACCGCTTCAATATTCTCTGTGGTTATCTCCATATTGTTATAACCAAGGATTCTCACTGCTCTACGATTGCTGTCATTTACCTCTAGCTTCATATCCTGCAAAATATCATCCACATTACGAAATGCCTTCTGAATATTATCTCCTAAGTCCTTTCTAGGAGCTGTCATCAAGGCTTCGTAAGTCTCTCCTGCCGCCTGATACTGCTTCTGTAAAAAAGTTCCTTCTTCCTGCAAATGCCCTAACGTAAATGGCTCTTTGCTCATAGCAAGCTTTCCAAGAACCGCTGCCGGCATAGTCGGAAGAGACTTTGTAATCGCTACTGTCTTTTCATAGATTGCCGCTCTTTTTTCATTTTCTATAGCATTTTTCCCTTGGAAAAGAGTTGCTTTCATGGATTTTTCTGTATTCTTTAGAACTTCTACCAATTTGGAAAGCTCTGTGGTATCAATAGAGAAACCCTTTCTCATCAATTTGCGATTGGCTTCTTCTGTCATCATCAGTCGAATCTCTTCCATCTGACGTCTAGCTTCTAATTCACGAAGAGATACATTCTCTGTAACAGGAACTGACTGCTGACCATTACTCTCTAGTTCCTTTTGTGCAGATGTAAGATTTTTGAGGTTTAACTCCTGTCCATTCTCGATAACCTCATGAATTGCCTCGTCTGAGATACTAGCCGCATCCTCCACATACTGTGTGGCCTGCTCTGTAATTGCTACTTCACCAGTAACCACGGCTTTTTCAGCATTTTTTCCATTTCCCATCGCTGTTATGACAAGACTTAAAGCATCCTCTTCTGTTAGTGGTAATTTTATCTCTTTTATATCTGACAACAGTGTCAGATTTTTACTATTCAATTCAATACCAGATTTTACTAACCACTTTGCGCACTCCGTAGTTTCCGCTTTTTTTTCTAAGCCTGCCTGCTTAATCACTGCATCAATCTGTCCCTGAATGCTATTCCAGTTAATACTGTCTGCTTTCTTGGCATAGTAGCCTGCACCATTTCCTACCATATCACTATAATAACCCTTGCCTTGTTGCAACGCTCCCGCACTAGAAAACTGCGCCTTGTACAGATTCTCAATAGTTGGTGCTTTCTTGTTCTGAATCATGTATTTAAGCATATCATCTGTCAATTCAGTCAAGGATAATATTTTGTCTACTGCCTTAGAAAGTCCCTCAATATTTTCTTTTGTAACAGGAATATCTGCACCCTCCAGCTTTGTCATAAGCTCGTGTGCGTTCACACTGGTTCCTGCGATTTCCTGTATGGTCGCTACATCGATATCATCGGTATAGCCTGCTATCTGTACTCCAGCCTTTGCCAAGGTAACCTTTATCTTATCAACCATGCTGACGTAGGTTTCTACGTCTGTGCTTCCAGGTTCAAATCCTTCTTCCTTCATCTTCTCCAAATCTTCCCCAGAAACAGAATTAGACATTACAATCATAAAGTCCTTTTGGGCGTGCACATTCGTACCCTGTGCTTGTTGCATAATATCCTCTACGGTCACTCCTTGACCTTGGTATGCCTTGTCATCCATAACTTTATCTGTAATGTCTAATGCGTATCCGCTTCCCCATACATTCGAAGGAGAGGCGGTTCTATATTCAGTTGTGTTGATATTGCTGTCGCTTCCTGTGACAGTGGCTTGGGAGTATTGCGAATCTAATGTAATATTCATGCAATATTCCTGCCTTTCGTATATAACCCTTGATACAAGACAGGCTCGAAAATCCGTTGGATTTCCTCGCTGCACTGGATAAATCCAATAGATATATAAAAGATATCTTTCGCAAGTAAACTTGCAAAGCTATCTTTGTATATATCTGCTGTCTTGTATCTTTCTGACATATATCTCGGCAAAATAAACTGAAAACTTTATAGAAAAAACTGAAAGATATTATGTTACTAAATATTTTTTAATTGCTCTCTCTTCTCAATCCCTGTCTTTTCAAAGATATTTGATACATGCTTCTTTACCGTCGCTTCAGAAATAACAAACTCTTCTGAAATTTCCCGATTAGATAGTCCTTTACTAATTAAAATAGCAATCTCTGCTTCTCTTTTGGTAAGACCAATTTCAAGGAAATGCTCATAGTTTACCTGTCTTGTTGGCTCCTTCTGCGCATCCTGCTGTATTAGCGCTTCCTCTTGTTCTTTTAAGAGCAAAAAGAAGCAAAAGCCATATAGAACAGGTCGAAATGCCATCGCAATATCAGGAAGAAGGGCTTCGTAACCTTTTATATCCCCGAAACGACTAAAGAGCAGGAGAAAGGTTTGTATGTACCCCGCTTCTAAAGCTTTTTTCCCAAAATAAAAACCATATTCCTCTTTTGTCATTTTCTTATGGCAAAAGGGTAAGGTTAAAATCATGGTTCCAATGACATGCTGGAGAAGTAGCTTTACATCAAGCAATTTTACAAACTGAAAATCTATCGCCCAGGAAAGAAGCAAAATATAAAATAATATGGAGCATAGTATTTTACATTTTTTCTTCATCATTGACCTCCATTTGATACCTACTTACTTATTTACTCATGAAGCATGTCCTGTAATCTAAGCTTTAAACTAACCTCTAAAGGCTGTAAGATCAGTGCAATTACACTTGCATATAAAAGCGCTAATAAGGCAACTGCCATACTAGGCATTAAAATCTCATATTCTGGCCTCTGAATCAGAACCAAAATAGCAGACATAAAGAAAGCCACGATCCCTGTTGTAATGATAACCTTTTGAAATAATGCCACAGCTTCTATGGCACGCTTCACTTCTCGAATTGTACCTTCTTTTTTCTTACTTAAACCTAACCTAAAAGCATTATTAAAATCTTTCATTAAACCTGTACTAATAAGAACCGGTATTCCAACCAACAATAGAACAACAAGGCTTATTGGATCAATATAATATTGAAAAGCAAAGCTTGAGCTTGTTACAACGAATAGAACAATCATTAAAACAATAAATAAAATATACATAGAATTTCCTCCTTTTTGCATACAAACACTACTATTTTCAAGATATCCTGATACAAAAATCATACCATGCACACTACAAATTTTATATACTACTTTAGTTGTATTTTTGTACTACTATGATATAATTCTTGGTTAAATTCAAGTTTAGTGGAGTAACATGTGCCGGCTGGGGCGGCACTTAACATATACCACGCTGTGAAATGAAGTTATATTTTGTTTTGGACATATACAAGGAAAAGTATTATAAAATGTCCAATAATCTGCTCTTTTTAATGTAAAAAAGCTTTGTTTGGACATATGCAAAAAAAGTAGTTCTGCTATGTCCACAAAAACAAGTAAAATCTGGACATAGCAAGAAGTTTGAGCTTGT
>JAFSCH010000106.1 GCA_017436865.1 Lachnospiraceae bacterium | reverse complement strand
TATTATTATATAATCACTTCCTTAATAAAAAAATTATTTGGAAAGGAAATGTACTATGGATATTAAAATATTTACAGAGTTAGTAAAAGAAGAACTGGAAAAGATAACGGAGTGTCATTTAGAAATTAAGTGTACAGTAAAAAATAACGGTGTGGTTTTAACAGGCATTGAGTTTAAAGAAAATGACATCAATATTGCTCCTATTGTTTACATGGAAGGATACTACAAAGCATTTCAAAACGGCAGTAGCATGAGTGAGCTGATACATAAATTATATGAGGAATACAAGAACTACAGAGTAATAGAGTCAATCAATCTGCATTACTTAATTGATTTTGAAAACGTAAAAGATAGAATTACATACATTCTTGTAAATCATGATATGAACAAAGAAATGTTAGATGAATATCCGCATACAGATTTCTTGGATTTGGCAAAGCTATATGTAATCAATATCAGTGATTTAAAAGAAGGTACAGCTACAATCAAAATCAATCATTCATTATTATGTTTATGGGATAAGAGAATAGAAGAAATCGACATGATTGCAACAGAGAATACAGAAAGATTATTTCCTGTACAGGCAGATAGATTAGATATGATAGTAAAAGCAATGATGTTACAAGGATTAGGAGAAGATAACATATCAGAGGATATGCAATCATGGTTATTGAGTGCAGATGACAGTATGTTGTATGTAGTAACAAATCATTTAATGGTAAATGGTGCAGGTGTTATGTGTTATCGAAACGTAATAAAAAATCTAGCGGATAGATTAAATAGTGATTTATATATTTTACCTTCTTCATTGCATGAAATTTTAGTGATAGCTACTGAAGGACAAAGTAAGTATGAGCTTCAAGATATGGTGTTTACTGTAAACAGAAGTAAGGACATGACAAAAGAGTTAATCTTGTCAGATAATGTTTACCTATACAGTAGAGAAAAGGACTGCATAGAGATAGCATAAGGCAGTAGCCATTATAAAGAGCAGTAATTGGCAACTTGTCAATTTTGAATTGACTTCTACCAGTTCACCAATCAAAAAGCGTAATTTCTAGTGAATTACTCTACAGAAATCCATATATAATCAGCGTTATATTGTTCCTACAAAATAAATGTTGGAGGTACTTAACAATGAGAGTATACGGATTTAAAGAAAACAGTGCAGGAATCATGGAAGTAGAAAACAGTCTTGAAGCAGAGCAGTCATTTGTAGGTGGACTGATAGAAGTTTACTGTATCGGTAATCATTTAGATGTGGTATGCAACGAGGAAGGAAAAATCAACGGTTTGGAATTAAGAGTTGCTCATATTGAAAATGGAAAGATAATGGAAGTAATAGCCGGAGACTGTTTCGTGTGCAGGCATAACGATATGGGCGAATTTGAATCTATCAGAGATGAAGATATTGACTATATCAAAGAGAGATTGAAGCCTGTTGTGTTTATTATGAACAACAGAGTTTATGTAAGAGAAAATTAAATAAGATAGGTACATTCATTACAAAAGAGTGCAGATAGGATTTAGTCTTATCTGCATTCTTTTTTTGACTACATTCCTTGGCGGTGCAGGTACAAGAAAAATGACGTGTGGATATATATAAATATATATTTATATAAATTTAAAACAAAGGAGTGTTTAGTTATGGCATACGGTTATTGTGTACAGTACAAAGAAAGTGGATGGATTTCATGTGACAGAGGATTTCCTTCTAGGGAGATTGCAGAAATGGTTGCGGATAGGGATATAGCGTATTACATGAAGCAACAAGCTAAAAAAGGTTTTGCATGTGCGGAAAACAGATTTGATATAGAGATATTTGTTGACGTAGAACCGCCTCAAATCAATCTGTGTATATAGCATGCAGCATTATCACTAGCTACAAGGATAATTCCCCTTGCATAACGTCAATAGATTCAAAGATATTTCTGCGAGAAAATTAAAGCATAGAAAAGTTGTAAGTGCACTGCGAAAGGATGGTAAGTACATTATGAAAAGATTAGTTTACTGGATAAAGAAAACAATAAATAAGGACAGGCATTGCAGATGTTGTTGTCTGACTTGTAGATTTTTTCATCATTGCATAGAGGATATGTAAAACATAAAAGAGTTTATACATGGGGCATTACCTTAACAAGGGGTAATGCCTTACATAATTTTTAGGAAAGAAAGAGGTACGGTTATGTTAAAAAATATGCAGGAAACTTTAGAAAAGGCATTTGATGTTTTGAATAGGGTTTACTTCAATAATGAGTTGCCGACAATAGTAATTTCCATTATGTCATCACCAAAAAGTAACGGACACTTTACATTAGGTAAGGTGTGGCGTGCAGAAGATAGTCACTACAATGAAATCAATATTAGCGCAGAGCATTTGGATAGACCTATTGAGAATATATGTGCAACGCTATGTCATGAGATGGTACATTACTATTGTTATATCAATGGAATTGCTGACGTAAGTCAGAATGGTAGATATCATAACAAAAGGTTCAAGGAGGTAGCTGAGCAGCATGGGCTTATTATTAGTTATAAGCAGTACATCGGATATAGTGTTACAAAGCCTTCAAAAGAGTTTACAGAGGTAATTAAATCAAACAATATAGAAAAGCCAATTGACATTAACAGAGATGGGGAAAAGTTTATTAGTATATGTGGAACTGGCATAGATGGTAAAGCAGGAACAGATAATGGAATAGAGTTACCTAAGAAGCCTAAGTGCAGTACAAGGAAGTATCAGTGTCCTTGCTGCAAAAATTCATTCAGAGCAACTAAGGATATCAATGTACTCTGCATGGACTGTAATGTACAGTATGAAAAGATTGAAAAGGTTGATAATAGTGAGGTTTAGTGGGATTGGTAAGGTTTGTGAAGTGGTGTAGGATGGTTGTAGAAGCAACCAGAATAAGCCAGATTGATTGAAATTATAGTGGGTGGGGAATTGGTAGGGTGGGAAAATTGAAATACAAAACAAAATCAAGGGTGTTTGGATTTTCAAAAGGTGGTATGTGGCTAAATATGACATAGGTTTATAACTTCTACAAATGCCCTAAAATCAAGGCTTTATCTCCGTATATTATCACGTCTATGAAATCAGATATGACAGCGTTAGGATATAGATGTGTTAAAGATAATATAAATTTTTACAGTAAGAAAACGGAGGTACATGATTATGTGTAGTAGATTATTTGTAGTCAATCAGCTTTTTTTGGGTAGTAGAGAGTTGGGCTTCGAGCTTTTCAACGACAAAGAAGTAGTAGAAATGACAGCAATTCAGTTAAAAAATGCAATCAAGGCAGGCAAGGACGTTAGAGGAGTAGTGATTGATAAAGCTACTAATGAATTGGTACTTGATAAGGATGGTTTCTACAGTGTAAACATGATGAAGCATTCTCATATCAATAACTACGAACCTATGATTGAAACTGACTGTAAAGTAAATGTATTTTACATTGTTATGGATAAGCATACGGAGAATGACAAGCCTGTTTATGATTTGTTATCATCAAGATTTGAAAGAGTGACAGTTAGTGAGGATAAGTTAATTACTTATTTAGAATTAGGACTTGTAAGTGCAGGTGCAAAGCTTGAAAATGGTAAGGTGTTACTTCCTGTAAAAGAAAGTAAGACCGATCAAGAGAAAAAGGAACTTCCAGTTAAGGAAGAACCTACAGTAGTTCCTAAGGTAGAAGCTCCTGTAACAGTTGAAAAGCCTGTGGCAGTAAAGGCAGAGACAGCAGTTAAGGAAGAAAAGCCTTTGGCAGTAAAAACAAGCGGTAAGGATAAGAAGTAACAGTAATAAGGGGTGGAGCTACTGCATATGTGGTAGCTCTGCTTCTTTTTATAAAATGATTCGTGTGGTTTATATAGTACATTGAAATTTCAATAAGCATTCATGCTTTCCATTGTCATATTGTCAAAAAATATAGGCATTCCGTAGGTCGTAAAAAATAGAAGAGGGTAGTTATAAATGACATGCTTTGAAATGTGTATATTTGCATAATAAAGTAAGTCATATTGGACATTTTGGAGATATGTAGATTTATAACGAAAATGTTGCGATAGGGTATAGTCTAAATGGGTAGTTACATAGGAAAGGAAGATGACTTATGAAGATTGGATATGCAAGAGTGAGTAGTACAGAGCAGAATCTTGACAGACAGTTAGAGGCATTTAAGGAACTTAATATTGAAAAGGTTTACTCTGAAAAGATATCGGGTAAGAATACGGAACGTCCAGAACTGAAGAAGCTTCTCGATTTCGCCCGAGACGGGGATGAAGTGATAGTTACTGAGTTTAGCAGAATGAGCCGCAGTTTACAAGATTTGCTAGATATACTGAATTACATGGAAAGCAAAAATGTCAAGGTAATAAGCTTGAAAGAGAATTTTGATACATCAACTCCTACTGGGAAGCTTATGCTGACCTTAATAGGTGCAATCAATGAATTTGAAAGAGCATGTATCAGAGAAAGACAGCGTGAGGGAATCAAGTTAGCAGTAGATAAGGGAGTTTACAAGGGCAGAAAACCAAAAGAGTTAAAGAATTTTGATGAAATCTATGAGCTGTGGGTTAATAAAAGAATATCTGCTACGAATGCCGCTCAAACCTTAGGTATTGCAAGACAAACATTTTATAGCAGGATAAAGCAGAAAGAGAACCAAAGGTAGCCAGTAGCCATTATAAAAAACAGTTTCATTGGGTGTAGCATTATCAAATTGTCAAAAATATTTCAGAGTGGAACATTTTCAAGTGGGGGTACATGTACTAATAACGTACATTCCTCCACTACTTTTAAAATTATATTATTGGACGTAAAAAAAGACGTATAAGTAATATATATAATAACAAACCTACAAAGTGAAAATTAAATGTAGAGGTTAAATATAGATAATAATATCAGATATATTACTAGAGGTAAAAATAGAAAAGCATACTTACAGAAACGCAGACGGATAGAAGTAATGTGTTTACAAGCATAACTGGAATCATGTATATAGGGAAAATAGAATAACAGAGCAGGAGGAGGGAGGATAGCCTAAGCAGGAAAATGTGATAATGCAGAAAAGGAAAAACGGGCGGTAGAATAGTAATCTATACATGGAAAATAAATGCTTGCGAGGATAATGTTTATAGAAGCATATCTGTTTATCCTTACATTTCAGAGGAAAAGAGATATTGAGTTACTACATAGGATTATTATAAATATAATTTATTTTTTATGTAATTGTGAAAATATACCTTAAAAGCAGACTGTAAGAAAAAACTGTGTTACAATAGAAAAGAAAAATATTTGAATTGATTATCTGATTTGTATGTCTGAAGAAAATAAGAACATGGAAAGAGAGGAAAAAATACATGAGTAAATATAAAAGGTTTATAGCACCTACTTTAACAGTCCTAATGTTAACATCCCAACTAACAGGCTGTAGTACAACAAATGCAGCAGAAACCATGAATATGTTAAAAGCAAATGAAACAATAGAAATCAATATCCCTGAACCAGAGAACATCGAAGAGGGAAAAGAGATATCTTATAACTGGATAGAGTTAGCTTACCTAGATTCCTACAGTGAACTTCGTTCAACAATGGATGACGCACTCTACATTATTCCTATGGCAGACAATGGAAAGAATGGAGTTATCTATGTAGATTCAGAGGGCAATCATACAAACAATGCAACTTTACAAGACGCATTCAATAACAAGAAATTCATCAACAACTACTGGAATAACAAAGAAACAAATCAAAGAATCATTCAATCAGCAAAGCAAACCTTCAGTGATTTAGAAGATGAATCCGATGCGAGTTGTGTGTTAGCAGCTTATAATGCTTATTATAATTTATTACCTGCTTATGATAGCAATTATGCTAATCTACAATCAACCTTATCAAGATTAGAAGCAATGTCTCTTCTCTACAGAGCAGTTACCCCTGTAGATGATACCTTACAAGTATCAACAGACTTCATATCTAAAGTCGGAGACAACGAGCATGCAATCTTTGCAGAGCAAATAGATAATCAAGGTTTAACCTACCTTACATCTAAAAACAGCTCCTTAGATGAATCAACAGCTACAGGTACAATGATTCGTGCAGAATACATTTATATGTTAGTACAGAACTTCTATGCAGATGAATACAACACCTTAACAAAAGATGACATCAAATCCTTTACAAAATCAACAGAATTTGTAGACCTAAAGAACGCAGGAAATGTAGCAAAAGAGCAAAAATACATCTATACAGAAAAGAACAAAGAAACAGGTGTCAAAGAAGAAAAAGCTTACAATCGCTATCAAAGCTATGAACTAAATTATTGTTTACAGAATGTAGAAGATGGTTTAACAGAGAACCTCTACAAAGCCTATATAGTTGCAAGCAATCATAATATCTTAACCGATACAGAAGAAACAAATTGGGAGCTAGGTTTAACAAAGGAATACGCCTTAGAACTTTTAACTAATGTCTTAGAAGAAGTAGGTGGAAAAGTCAACTATGACAGAGGCGAATCTAAAGGCGAAATCATAGTAAACAACCTTGATTCAGAGAAAACAGAAGAAGTAAATACAGTAGGACAAGGTGGAGACAAATCTCTCTTAGAAGAATTACAACAAGCAGAAAATACAGAAGATTTACCTTGGGATTTACAAATGGAACAAAATGGTGGAGAATATGAATCTTCAACAGCAGACCAATATTTTACAAAGAGTGCAGATGGTTCATATGAATTTACACCTGAATTTATAGCAATCGTACAAGAGAGTGCTTTTGGTAAAGGAGCTACAGTAGAGCAAATCACAGACTACTTCAATGAAAATTCGGATTTATTAGTAGATTTAGAATTTGATTATTTAGAAGGGTTTATTGAACTTTTAGAGGCTATGGGTTCATACAAAAACTTAGTTCCTCAATCTTCAACCTCAACAACTACAGTAAACAACAATCAAACAACAACCCCTTCAACCTCTACAGAAGTAGAAAACAACAATACAAATCAATCAACTTCAGGAACTACTTCCTCTAGCAACAATACTTCAGGAAGTACATCAAGTAGTTCAGGAAGCTCAAGTTCACAACTTCCTGCAGACTGGATAGCAGATGAAGATTTACCTCCTGCATATTCAGATGAGGGACCTGGCATTAAACTTCCTAATCAAGACCATCTTGCAGGAGATGGAGGTCCTCTTATCTCAGATATAGAAATTCACTAAGTTAAGTATTAGCAATACGCTATTTATATAATAAGAATACAATAAGCTAATATAAGTAGTCATAAAATAAAAAGATACAATCTTTAAGTAGGTTGTATCTTTTTATTTTATGACTACTTATATTTTCTGATGTTTAGTACGTTCATTATTCAAGATTGTTCGTTAAAAACTACGTCTTTCTATATAAAATTATAAATTTTTTTTATAGAAAGGTGTAGTACGAATGAAAAAAGTAATGACAATAGAAGAATATTGTAATAAAAACAATAAGCAAACTTTATTACAAAACTTCATGCTAGATATAAATCCTGACCCTTCAAAAAATATGTGTTGTGCTGATTCTGCAATATGTTCTAGATATAGTGATACAACATTTCTGTTTAACTTCAAGTGTCATATATGCAATACAGAATGGGAGGGTAGTGGTTACAGTTATATAGTAAAAGAGCTCACCTGTCCTACATGTAACAAGGACTCAACTCATCAAAAAATCAAATATGCTTCAGTAAAGAAAGGTTCCTTAACATTATCAGATTGGTGTAACGACCATGAAGATGATGGTCAACGCATAATAGATGAATATGATGACGAAAACAATGAATTAACTCGTGAAGAAGCCTTCAGACTATCCTATAGTTCTGTAATTCAACTAAATTGGAAGTGTAAGGAACATGGTCATCAATGGTCAGCATCTATAAAGACTAGAACAAAAGGAAGTAATTGTCCAAAGTGTGGTTACAAGAAGGCAGCAGAAAAAAATAGTAAACCTACAACTGAAAACTCTCTATCAACATGGTGCTCAAAAGATAAGAGAGGAAAACAAATAAAATCAGAATGGACTGGTATAACAGAAGATGATAGGCAGCTAACAATGGATGAAGTAGCATATAGCAGTCATATAAAAATGCTATGGAGATGTGATGATGGACATAAATGGTATGCTATAGTACATGATAGAACACATGGACGCAATTGTCCTGAATGTTACAATAAAAATAGGTCAGAATTTGTAAGAAAGACAAAAACAAACTCTGAAAACTCCCTCTCTACATGGTGTTTAAATAATCCTGAAATAGGTAGAATCATAACAAGTCAATGGACTGGTGTATGTAAAGATGAAAAAATATATACAATGGATGAAGTAGCATATGCAAGTAAATTGAAAATGCTATGGAGATGTGCTGATGGTCATGAATGGTATACTTCTATAGGTACTAGAGCAAGAGGTCATGGATGTCCATACTGTCCTAATAATAATGTAAGAATTAGGGTATCAGATGAAAATTCATTATATACATGGTGTGAAGAAAATAAAACACAGGGTAATATAATAAAGCTAGATTGGCTTGGTATAGATGAAGATGGTAACAATATTAGTATGACTGAGATTTCATATGGTTCAAGTAAAAAGGTATGGTGGAAGTGTCATAAATGTAACTTTAAATGGCTCGGTTCAGTACATTATAGAACTGCATGTGGAAGAGGATGTAAAAAGTGTAATAGGGCTGGAACATCTTATAATGAGCAATACATTTATTGGGCATTAAAACAACTCTTTTATAGTACTCAAAATCGTTACAAGACCTTTAAAGACATAGATTCAAGAGGAATAGAACTAGATGTTTATATAGAAGAGCTAAAACTCGCAATCGAATACTCTCCAACCTATTGGCATGATAATAGAAATGATAGAGATAATCTAAAGAAAAGACTTTGTGAGCGAGATAATATTCGTTTAATTCAAATCATAGAAGATAGCTACGATGAATATAAAGAGAAATACACAGAAATATTTACAGAAGACTGTATTTATGTGCCTACATTAGTATCTTCAAATAAAGATAACTATTTATTAAAAATAGTTTCCTACATTCTAAATTCTATAGGACATTCAATAGAAGAATTAGATATAGATTTAGTCAAAAAGAATGCTTTAGAATATTCAAAGAAGAAAATTGAATACGAGAAATCAGTAGAGTTTATATATCCTACATTAGCTGCAGAATTTCATCCTACCTTGAATACAGTAAAACCTAGTGAAATAACTCCTGGTTCTCATATAAGAATCAAATTCCTTTGTCCTAATTGTCAATATGGCAGTCAAGGTGAGTGGGAGACAGAGATTTCTACAAGAGTATGCAAAAGGTCAAGTTGTATTAAATGCAAATATAATTGGTATGAGCAATTAAGCGGAGAAAGACCTAAAAGAGAAATTAAAAACATTAAAAAGATAGATTATAAAAAATCAATAGAATTTCTACATCCTGAGTTAGCTAAAGAATTTCATCCTTCAAATACAATAAAACCTAGTGAAGTATCTTTTGGTTCTAATTTAAAAATTAAATTCTTGTGTCCTAATTGCGGCTACGGTTCTAAAGAAGAATGGGAAACACGAGTAGTAGATAGAACATATTCTAAAAAGGGCTGCAAACAATGTGGCTACAACTGGTACAAAGCAGAAACAAATCAACCTCAAAATATAAAATCTCAATACAGAAAATCAGCAACTCCTTCAAAACCTAAACCTTTCAAATATGTAGAATTATCCGACATAGATAAAGAAATGCAGAGCTTAGATTTCTGATGAATACAAATAGTTTAAGAAGTACATCTCCTCGGTGTACTTCTTTTTCTTATCAAAACATTCCTTTTCAATCAAACTACATACAAAAACTACATTAAATTATAATAAATATATTTTATTTTTATTTAATAAAAACAAAAGGAGTAAAAAGATGGCGGTAAGTAAAAAGGCGGCAACAAGAAATATACAAACTATTAAAATACAAGGGCATATAAATAGCTTCAAATATCAGGACAATGACTTAGGTACAATAGCAATAACAATTCCTCGTTCAGAGATTTATGATACATTTACAGAAAATGAATTATTTCATAATTGTTTATATTTCTTGTTTGGTAATAACGGAAGTAAAGAAGTAGCTTATGTAGGGCAAGCTAAGAAACGTAATAGTAATGAATCAGTACTAAATAGAATCAGAGAACATGATAAGAAGGAAGAAGAAAGTTACAATGAAAAATGGAGCAACGTAGTTATAGTAACAAATAAGAATGATGTATGCAATTAGTCGTATGCTTTTTTATAGTCATTTTGGGATAGGATATTTTTGTAAGTGCACTGCTAAGTAGGATAGAAAATGTGGTGGTGTTTATATGTGGAAAATGGTTGGATTTTCAGAAGTAATGACATTGGAAAAAAGTAGAGCTTGCAGTTCTACAAAAAATTTGAAACATTCAGAACAAAAATCTTGCGTATGAAAAAGTAAATGGGGAGTGAGAGTATTTTATTATAGGAAGAAATAGAAAACAGAGCATGGTTGTAGATATATTTTTACATGAATAAAATATGTGTGACAGTGAGTGTTTATATTCATTGTCATATTGTCAAAAATTGTGCAGGGAAATCTGTGGTGGCAATGTGAGGATAGTATAAGCCTGTCAATATGACAATGTGATGGTAGCCAAGTAGCCAGTATAAAAGAGATATGTTTGCATAGTAGATGATTTCTGTTTATTTCGTACATTTCAAAGCATTGTATTCCGTCAGTATCATGTCTTTCCTTTCATAAAACATGATGATATCATTCTTCTACAAAATAAAGAAAAGAGAGGTACTTGATTATGAGTGAACTTGCTTATGTTTTATCCCCTGTAACTGTTATGTTTAATATTTCCAGTTGCTTAGTTAGCCTATGCGCTATAGTGTGGATTGGCAAACAAATTTTTGTGTTAGTGCGTTGGATATATGACCTAAACAAACGCCTTGACGAAGTGGACGATATTATATCAGAAAAGAAGCAGTCATAAATTGTAAATGCTTATTGGTTTAGGAAGTAACTTAAATCAATAAGCATTTTTTATTTTACAGATTACTTGGACGTAAAAAATAGTGTACGGAAATAACTGCATAGAAAGTATAAATAAGAAAAAACAATTTTGATTGAGGGAGGACTTATATTATGGAAGAAAGAACTAAGCCTTTTAAATTTCTAGTGAAAAGAGAAAGAAACTGCTACGCAATATTTACCAAGCAAGGTCATAGAATCGCAGAAATATTAGTACCGTCTGACCGTCAATTGATAAGGGACTCTGCAATGCTACGAGATATAATGACAGTATTAGAATGGAGATATGGTTTAAGAAAAGAAAAGTTTACAGGTGCAAAGGGGAGCGTTCACGATCTGTTCTATTATCAGTGCGGTATTAACGGCTATTGTATTTATAAAGGTGTGCCAGATGATGGTGGAATAATTACAATAGCAAGAGTCATGACACCTGCTGACTATAGGTACGAAAAGGATGAAATACTACTCTCTGAAATTTTAAAAATTTTTGATAAGAGATTGTATTGGAAGTAAAATTTGTATTACGGGATATCAAGATGTTGGAAAAGCAGGTAGAGCATTTTATTTGGTTTATATCAGTAGCCAGTATCCAGAATAAGATTGTGATTTTTGGCAGAGGAATGCCAAGTGCACTTTTGAAATTAGTAGGTAAAAATCTAATACAGGATATGAAGATGTGGGAAAATCAAAACTACATGTCAGTTGTCTGAATGCATTTAATTCAGATAGTGACATGTGGTTTTTATTTTAGTGTTAGGTTTATTCAGTTTTTATGTACATGGGGTAAATATGTTTGAAAATGAAAATTGCATTATGAGCATGGATTACATTAAGAGAAAAATTTGAATAATTGCGATATTCTGTAAACCAAATTTTGAAAGTAAAATTTGAAATTCAGAGTGAAGATAATTCAGAGTGAATATTTTTATTGATTTTATGGGATTTTTGATGTGATTTCGATAATTTTTTTAAGATTTTTGAAATGAAAAAATAAATTTTAGAAAAAATCTGAAATAAGTGAGGTAGATAGAAAAATAGTACATTCATAAAGTGGTGATGTTGACAAAAAAATAGATTGTGCTGATGTTTACATTCCTTGTGAATTTCCAATTGTGTTAATGAAAGTGACGTTTCTAGATGTTAATGAAAAATGTAAAATTGACGTATTTTTTGACGTTAAAAATAAGAGGAGGTGTATTTAAAAATTTTATATAAAGGAGAAAAGTGAAGATGGAAGTAATCAAGAACGACAAGGAAAGCAGTTCAATAATTTGTAGTATGAACCTATTGTTACGGCATCAGGGATTGGAGTACATAACAAATAATAAGCATAATGTTTATTTTCATGTAAAAGGTACAAACAAGGTAATTATGCATGTAAAGGAAGAAAGATGTATTATAACAGTATATTGGGCAAAAGCAGCGTGTAGTGAAAGCGAAGTAATATTGCCAAAGATATTAGCATTAAATAAATATGGTTGTTATTTTGATGGAAGACGTGATTGGATAAAAAGAACTAAAATTCAAAATAGGACAATTGGTCAAGATATTATTGAAATAGTAGAAGGGATGACAAGAAAAGAAGCTAGAGCATTAGGACTAACGACCGATCACTTGGCTGAAACGTTCAACGAACAGCCAAAGAACATTGAGTACGGGAATGATACAACTCGGGACAGTCACAAATATTGCGTAAAAATAAAGAGTATGGAAGAACTTGATGAATTGATTGAAATTCTCAAGGAAGATGACAAGCATGAAGAAAGTAGATTTTTATTTAAAAAATAAAATATAAATATTTTATAAAAACCACAGGTCATTGCAAAATTTGGCTTGTGGTTTTTATGGTATATGGGATTATTAGAAGAATATTAACAACTTCAAAAAGAGGGGTATCAAAAAATGATAGAAATATGTCAGAAAAGAAGTTATAGTAAATTACAAATACAATTATGAAAAAACAATTTTAAATAGAAGTTTGTGGAAAGAAGGATAATAGAATGACAGCGAAAAAGATACTACTTGTAGGAAATGGTTTTGACTTAGCTCATAGTTTATTAACGGGTTATGGTGATTTCCTTTATATAATGAAAAATTGGGATGAGTTTTATAAAACATTTTTACATGTAAGGCAAAGCTGGGACATAAGCCCTAAGAAGGAATTCGGTAAATATCTAGTAAATGCACATGATATGAATGATGATAATTTAATGATTCTTGGAGATATCATAAAAGAAAATAGCTGGGTACATTATTACTGTAATTGTGAAGCAGAGATTGATGGGTGGATTGACTTTGAAAGAGAGTTATATCCAGTTATGGATTTGTTTGCAGAGGTATTTGCTGCAGAGTACAGTATGCAAGAAGTAGATTATATTGCGTTGGGAAAAGGTGCAAGTATTAAAGTTAGTGCGAACGCAAGAAGAGTTGGAAAATTGTTTGAAAAATACATTGTAGTAAGAGATAATTACTTTATTGTAAAAGCTTCATTTGTATCAAAGCAGTATGGGATATTGAAAAAGAAAATGTTACAGACATTAAAAGAAGAATTCGATGAGTTTATAAAAGCATTTGAAATCTATTTATTGGAATTTGTACATAAGAAAAAGGATATTAAGACACTTAAACAGATTAAGAATATCAATGCTGATAGAGTAATCAGCTTTAATTATACATTGACTGAAAAAATATATGGAATTTCAGAGGAAAATACACATCACCTTCATGGAAAAATAAGAGAGAATATAAATGATAGTCAGAATCATAATGATATGGTATTAGGTGCGAGTGAGAGAACTGAACAAAATTTGGATTTTATCTATTTCATTAAGTATTTTCAAAGAATACAGAAAAGAATAGGAACGAAGTATAAAGATTTTTTGGATGTAGTGACAGATGAACGTGGAGATATTTATTCGTATGATTTGCATATATATGGACATTCATTAGATAAAACTGATGAAGATGTATTAAAAACTGTTATGGGATATGCAAGACAAATTTTTATCTATTATTACAATCAAGAAGATTACGAGAGGAAAGTAATAAACCTTATAGATTTATATGGGCGTGACGAAGTAGAAGAGAACATAGAAGACTACCGTTTTCAGTTTGTACAAACATTTGGTGAGACTGTATAAATTTGACTTGTTTTTTAGTTATGTAGTACTATGAAAAAATAGTTGAAACCGCTGAAAAGTGAGAAACTGTCCTGTTGTCTGCTGTTTTGACTGCTGATAGAAAGAAAAACTATGGAAAATATAGAAATATATGGAATAAATGTGGAATACTTGATAATAAATGGAATAAAAACTACTATAAAATAAGTGAGCCTTTGATTTAGGTTCTGGCGGGCGACCGTGCAGGTTCAACTCCTGTCACCCGCATTCGTTAAAAAAGGGTGGGAGACCTTGAAAATACAGGGTTTCCCATCTTTTTTTATGTCCTCGAAACAGTTCAATTTTTGAGAACAGTTGAGAACAACTAAGTTTCATTGCATACTAAAGCATTTTCCATATCCATAGCAGTCTTATCTTGGGGCTTACGATTGAAACAGTAATTACCATAGGTGGTGCGCTCGTCCGTATGCCCGATCATTTCACGAACACAAAGCCTTCTCCTAGTATATTTTCCATACAGAAACCTCCTTTCATGGAAGCTCTTGGAATATATATTCTAGCAAAGGCAACCGTCTGCCGCTGTGGTACTGCCAAGGTAATTGAAGCAGAGCGAGGTCAAGCATGCAATCGTTTTATGTTAATTTAATTGTTGAAGAATAATTGATTTTACTGGGATTGCGGAGTGTGAATAAGGTTCAACTCCTATTACCCGCATTCGTTAAAAAAGAGTGGGAAACCTTGAAATATAGGTTTCCCACTCTTTTTGTATTCGCAATAAAAATAAACCACCTGCTATGCAGGTGTGTTCCCAAATAGCTTTAGCTTAAGTAAAAACCTCCTTTGCTATAATAAGTATAGGTTCGCCAACCGTACTAAAAAGCAAAGGAGGTATCCAAATGGATAAAAACAGTTTAGCACATAGTGTGTCCTGAATGCTACAAGGTACTGAAATAAAGTAATAGGAAAGCAATGCTTTTCGTGAGATGGAAGTAGGTCTTCCGCAATCAGTTTGTAGGAACGGGTTGCAAAACACCCATAGGTGCTATAGTCAAAAGC
>JAFSCH010000157.1 GCA_017436865.1 Lachnospiraceae bacterium | reverse complement strand
TATTATTTGGTTTTTATTGTTGTGGTGACTTTATTATACCAAATATGAGGTGCTTTTTTATGTCAATGCACCAATTTGTTAAATTATTTTGCTTGAATTATCAAGCGTATTCGCCAACTTTACTGGTGGGAAAGTTGAGTAAAATAACAAAAAACACACCACTGATAATGGATAGACATAGGGTTGGATTTGCTTCGATAAAGCGTTTGATTGTAATGTCAGCGTTGTCAGTATTCATGTGTTTTTGAACATATAGTTGTACATTGCTTTCTGAGATGTTATAGATGCATTTGTTGATAATTGCAACTAGAGTATAGTTTGTATGCTCATGGAAAGCAAAATGCATAGTGCTTGAGGTTGTAGATGGAATAATGGAAATATTCTTGTTCATGTTCTCAAGCATATAGTAATTAGCACTATAAAAATTAGCGATGGTATAATCTGCAGTTCCTTTTTCGATAGCATCTAAACAAGAAGCGAGGTTTTCATAATAATGCATTTGGTATACGGTATTCCAATAATCTTTTCTTTCGCCTGTTATGGCAGCAGCTTTGTGTTCCGTGTTAATTTCAGAAGAAAATTCTCCTTTTTTGATTAATGCGTTGGCATAGGTGATATATTCTCTGGAATAAACAATATTATTAGGAAGTATATCCTGTTTTTCGATGCAAGCAGCGGTATCGATTTCGTTGGAGTCTAAGGCTTGAAGTAATTCTTGTGTGTTATTATAGCCGATGAATTCCATTTGTAAGCCTGTTTTTTGTGTGATTTCTGCACAAATCTCGTAACTTGCACCTTGAAATTGTCCATCTCTTTCCATGGAAAAAGGAGCCTGATGGCGCAGATAACCAACCTTTATGGAAGGTGTAGATTGAATAAAAGCAAGTTCAGTAGTTGACAGTTGAAATTCCCGATCTTTCCATATTTTAGAAATTGGTTTAGTCTGTTTTTTGTTTTTCATTTTAGTGGTTCGATTTTTTTCCCAACGTTCATTCCAATCATTCATGATGTCGTCAAAGGATTCTGGTTGTAAACCAGCGGCAGCTTTTATGATTCTTTGAAATTCGGACACATCATTCAGATTAAGATTCTGTGATAGGGTTTGGTGGAAATTCCAATTCTCATCATAATCATTAATTTCTGTTAAAACTTCGATATCACCTAAATCAAGAATGCTTTTTGGATACAAATCTGCCTTGAAGGTTGATATATTTTCGCGGTCTATAGCATAACCGGATTCTTCTAACATAAATGTTACATAAGCTTGTGCAATGTCCTTGTGTTCACTTCGGGAAGACACGCCATAGCTGAAGTCTACAGATGCAGTTATATATTGTTTGCCATCAATATTATTAGGGAATGGCATAAAAGCAATATTTTCACCATAAGGACCAATGTTACGAATCTGCTCAAGCGCCCAGGAACCTATGGCAATACAACCGATTTCACCTCTGTTTAACATTTGGCAGGCTTTATACCAATCACAATTTAATACATCATCCTCTACATAATCAGAAGCAACAAGGTCATATAAAAGTTTATAAACTTCATAATGCTCGGTTCCTTCAGAAAAAGGATTTTCTTTAAAAACAAAATCGTTGTATCGGTACGTTGCATTACCTGTCATTTCGATATAAGGAAAAGAAGTCCAGGGATAAAGAGCCCAGTCGATAGAACAATTTGTATAAAAAGGTATGGCATCTGTATGCTTTTTGATAGATTCCATAGCCTCTAAAAATTCCGTGGTGGTAGTAGGGCGTTTGGTAATGCCGGCTTTGTCAAAAACTTCGGTATTATAGATAAAACCTGTTAAGTATGCATAAGATGGAATGCCATATACGGTATTGTTATGAAGCCACCCTTTGTTCATAAAATCATATTTTTCGGAAAGGTCATCAACATTGCCGAAGGGTTCGAGATAATCCTGAAAGGGAAGACTGGAAAAAAAAGATGGAATGTATAAAACATCACCATAATTCCCGGATTCGACTCTTTTTTGTACCTCAGAATCATAATCGTAGTAGGTTGTATAATGTACTGTGACATTGGGATACTTTTTTTCAAAGGCGTTTTTGTATTTTGTCATTTCACTTGGATTTACATTAATTAATACTTCAATTTCACCACTTAATTCATCTGCGTAGACGTCGTGAGGAAAGAACATGCTGAAAGAAAGTATTAAAATGAGTGATATAAATAAAGTTGTGATCCGTTTCATAATTGCTCCTGTCATTTGTGGTTTTATGCAACACAATCAATATTTGCGCCAATTAGATTTAAAGCATCCTGAGCTTTGCGTTCTTTTTGGTATGGATTTTTTTCGTTGCTATATTTAATGGTGGTATTTGTTGTTCCACCGGACACATAGGTGCGTCCGCATTCACTGCATATTGAGGTATGAATGGAAACGGAAGCATTGATTACCTTTCCATTATTCTGCGCAGCCTTTTTATAGGCATTGGATACATGTTCCTGTTCGTGTGCACGAACTCGTGCACCTGCTGAATCAGGTGAAATGTGTGTTGCAGAT
Organism: Lachnospiraceae bacterium; assembly: GCA_017436865.1. Taxonomy (GTDB): domain Bacteria; phylum Bacillota; class Clostridia; order Lachnospirales; family Lachnospiraceae; genus COE1. Next base: position 3,530 of record JAFSCH010000157.1, on the reverse strand, counting down.
TTAAAGGAAACGTTTTCATCAGAACCATCCTGATATTTACGCTCTTTACATGTCTGACATTCTTCGGGAGAGGAACGTCTGCCGGCTTTTTTTATCTTGTCAGGGTCAGAGGTGCTGGCCGAAGCGGTTAGTTGCTTTTGGTAAGAGCCGGAATATATATTATTATATGTAGAATATGGATTATATCCGTAACATGTGCCAATTGTCATAGAAATACCTCCTTGCTGAATGGAATATCTACTATTATTTTATAGTATTATAACATGTGGGCAGAATGAAAACAATTTTTGACTAAATTTTTCTCGAAAGTTCTTGCTTTTTAGGAAGCAGAGTGATAGTATAAAGATAGTTGAATAATGCTTGATAATAAAGAGTGGGCTTGCGAGTCCACTCTTTTGTTTGAGCAAGGGTAACGGATTAATAGTGTGAGGAAAGGTGAGCTAATGGCAAAGAAGGACACGTATGAAGCACGCGCTGAAGAGATTTTACAGCCGATTGTAGAAGCGAATGGTTGTGAGATTTATGACGTAGAATATGTGAAGGAAGGCAGTGATTGGTATTTAAGAGCTTATATTGATAAGCAGGATGGTGTAAACATTATTGATTGCGAAAATGTCAGTCGTGCGTTTTCAGATAAGCTGGATGAAGCTGATTTTATTCCAGATGCATATATTCTGGAAGTAAGCAGCCCAGGGCTTGGAAGAGCGCTGAAGAAAGATAGACACTTGGAAAAAAGTCTGGGAGAAGAGGTTGAAGTTAGAACCTATAAGCCTATCGAAAAGCAGAAGGAATTTACAGGTATTTTAAAGGGTTATGACAAAGATACCATTACAATAGAGACGGAAGAAAAGGAAATTGTCTTTGCAAAGTCTGATATTGCAATTGTCAGATTGACGCTGGATTTTTAGCTTAGGAGGGTAAAGGAAAAATGAATAAAGAATTATTAGAGGCACTTAACATTCTGGAGAAGGAAAAGGAAATTAGCAAGGAAACCTTGTTTGAAGCAATTGAAAATTCTCTCCTGACAGCCTGCAAAAATCATTTTGGCAAGGCAGATAACATCACAGTACAGATTGATAGAAATACTTGTGATTTTCTGGTTTATGCAACAAAAGAAATCGTTGCTATGCCGGAAGATGTAGAAGATGATGTATTACAGATTTGTATGGATGATGCAAAAGAGATTTCTAGAAAAGCTACCATTGGTGAAACAATCAATGTAGAAATCAAATCGAAAGAATTTGGACGTATTGCAACACAGAATGCAAAGAATGTAATTTTACAGAAGATTCGTGAAGAAGAGAGAAGCGTTGTTTATAATCAGTTTTATGAAAAGGAAAAGGATGTTGTAACGGGTATTGTACAACGTTACTCTGGACGTAATATTAGTATTAATCTTGGAAAGGCAGATGCTCTGTTAAATGAAGCTGAGCAGGTTAAGGGTGAGTCATTCCGTCCAACAGAAAGAATTAAGGTATATATTCTTGAAGTAAAGAATACTCCTAAGGGACCAAGAATTTCTGTCAGCAGAACACATCCAGAGCTTGTAAAGAGACTGTTTGAAGCAGAAGTGACAGAGATTAAGGATGGAACAGTTGAAATCATGAGCATTGCGCGTGAAGCGGGAAGCAGAACAAAGATTGCTGTAAGAACGAACAATCCTAACGTTGATGCGGTTGGTGCATGTGTAGGTATCAATGGTGCTAGAGTTAATGCTATTGTAGAAGAACTTCGTGGTGAGAAGATTGATATTGTTAACTGGGATGAGAATCCAGGAAACTTTATTCAGAATGCTCTTTCACCTGCTAAGATTGTAGCGGTATTTGCGGATCCTGATGAGAAGACAGCAAAGGTTGTTGTTCCAGATTATCAGTTATCTCTTGCAATTGGTAAGGAAGGTCAGAATGCAAGGCTTGCAGCAAGACTTACAGGATACAAGATTGATATTAAGTCAGAGACGCAGGCTAAGGATGCCGAAGGTTTCCGTTATGAAGATTATATGTACGATGAAGAAGGCGAAGCATACTACGAGGAAGATGAGTATGAAGCTAATGAGTATGAAGAGGAAGCAACAGAAGCAGAAGCAGTAGAGATGGAAGAGGCTACTGAAGATGATGAATAAGAAAATCCCATTAAGGCAGTGTGTAGGCTGTGGAGAAATGAAGAGCAAGAAAGAACTGATTCGTGTCCTTAAGACAGAAGAGGAAGGTTTTGTTTTGGATTTTACAGGCAAGAAAAATGGAAGAGGCGCATATATTTGCAGAAATGCAGAGTGCCTAAAGGCGGCTAAAAAGTCAAAAGGATTGGATCGATCTTTCAAGATGGCTGTTTCGGATGATGTATACGACAGTCTAGCAAAGGAGATTGAAACACTTGAATCATAATAAAATATATTCCCTGCTGGGGCTTGCAATGAAAGCAGGCAGGATAGTGAGTGGAGAATTTGCAACCGATAAGAGTGTGAAGGAAGGGAAAGCCTTTCTGGTACTGGTATCGGAAGATGCATCGGATAATACTAAGAAAAAATTTTCCAATACATGTGAGTTTTATGAAGTACCAAGATATTTTTTTGGTACGAAGGATGAATTAGGGCATGCTATTGGAAAAGAAATGAGATCCTCTCTAGCAATTACAGATGAGGGCTTCGCAAAATCATTGATTAAGCATCTGGAACAATCTGCTAATAGTACGGAGGTATAAGAATGGCAAAAATGAAAGTGCATGAATTAGCAAAGGAGCTTGGAGTAGAGAGCAAAGAGCTTCTGGCTGTAATAAAGAATAAAGGTATAGAGGTAAAGAGCCACATGAGTGTATTAGAAGACGGACAGGTAGAAGACATTAGAAACGCTATGAAGGTGCCTAGTAAGTCTGTTGAAGCACCAAAGGCGTCAGAGAAAAAGGAGACAGAGACTACGGAAGCGAAGGAAGTAAAAACGGAAAAGTCAGCTGAGACACCGGTTAAGAAGAAAAAAAGTATTATTGTTGTAAGCAACCCAAGTAATTCTAAGATGCCAGGCGGAACACAAATGCCAAAGAAACCGGCAAAGCCTGCGGCACCAAAGTCACAGCCTGCAAAAACAGAAGAAAAGTCTGCTGAAAAAGTAGTGGAAGAACAGGTAAAGGCAATAGAAACAGTGCAGGAAACACCTAAAGTACAGCCGGTAAAAACAGAAGAAAAGCCTGTTGAGGAAGCTAAGGAAGTAACACCTGTATCAAAGGTGAATGAAGAACAAAAGTCACAGCCGGTAAAAATGGAAGAAAAGCCAGTCGAAAAAGTAGTGGAAGAACCAGTAAAGGTAGTAGAACCAGTACAGGAAACACCACAGGTGGCAGAGAAGCCTGTTGAAACTGAAAAATCAGCAGAAGCACCAAAACATGTTGCGACAGAGCAACCAAGACGAAATAATGATGGTCAGAGAAACTTTGACGGTCAGAGAAGAAATAACGATGGTCAGAGAAACTTTGACGGTCAGAGAAGAAATAACGATGGTCAGAGAAACTTTGACGGTCAGAGAAGAAATAACGATGGT
>JAFSCH010000156.1 GCA_017436865.1 Lachnospiraceae bacterium | reverse complement strand
TCCAGCTTTATTAATCGACTTCCAAACTATATGAAAGATGCTCTTAATTGCGTGAGTATCGCATAAATCAATAAAATATTGGCTGTAATATAGAGTTTTCAAGGTGCAAACGTTAATTCACGTGTGGGAAGTTTGAGTTACTAATTGTATATTTCCTCACGACATCTGCAGTAAATGCTTTGACCTACCTGAATAGTTACAATATTTCTATAAACCTGTCAAATGCCTTTTGTCCTTCTTCATCTCTCTTATAAACACCGGCATGCTCTAATACCTTACTAAATACGATTCCTACTTCCCTTTCCAAAATGTCCATAATCGTATTCTCATTTACCTCACCTGCATACTTAGGCATAAATTCATCAACCCAGTCAGCATGCTTCTCAAGTACCTCATCCTTACGGATATCTGCACCTGCAATAATTGCCTTTGCAAGGTCTGCAAGCTCGTTCTTTAATCTAGAAGGAAGAACAGCAAGTCCCATAACCTCGATTAAACCAATGTTTTCTTTCTTGATATGATGGAGCTCTGCATGTGGATGGTATACACCAAGTGGATGTTCCTCTGTTGTAATGTTATTACGAAGAACTAAATCAAGCTCATAATCTTTTCCACGCTTTCTTGCAATTGGTGTAATGGTATTGTGTGGTTCACCATCTGTTTGGGCATAAATAAATGCTGCTTCATCGGTATATCCACGCCATTTAGCAAGAATTACATCTGCAAGTTCAATCATTCTGTTGTAATCAGGGTGCGACAAACGAATAACGGACATTGGCCACTTTACAATACCTGCCTTAATATCTTCAAATCCCTTTACGCAAAAGCTTCTCTCAACCGGAGCTTTTGCCATTGCAAATTCATAATTTCCACCTTGAAAATGGTCATGACTTAAAATAGAACCACCTACGATTGGTAAATCTGCATTAGACCCAACAAAGTAGTGTGGAAATTGCTCTACAAAGTGAAATAACTTCACAAAAGTATTGTGCTCAATCTTCATTGGAATGTGCTGGCTGTTGAATACAATACAATGCTCGTTATAATACACATATGGAGAATACTGGAATCCCCACTTAGTACCCTGTATCTCGATTGGAATAATTCTGTGATTCTGTCTTGCCGGATGGTTCACTCTTCCGGCATAACCTTCATTCTCCATACAAAGCTGACACTTTGGATAACCACTCTGCTTTGCATTCTTCGCTGCCGCAATCGCCTTAGGATCTTTTTCCGGCTTAGACAGATTAATGGTAATATCCATCTCTCCGTATTCTGTTGCAGCCTTCCACTTCATATCCTTTTTAATGCGGTATCTTCTGATATAATCAGTATTTTGGCTAAACGCATAATACCACGTTGTGGCAGCCTGCGCACTTTTTTCGTTATAAAGCTTCTTAAAGGTATAGATTACATCAGACGGTCTTGGAACCATACAGCCCATAATCTTAGTATCAAACAAATCACGATATACAACAGTATTGTCTTCGATCAAACCATTTGCCGCTGCATAATCAAGCATCTCCTTTAGTACCTCTTCTAAAGGAAACTCCTCCGGCTTCACCAATGCAAAATCTTCAGCTGAAAATTCTCTATCATACTCTTCTAATCCGAACAACTCTAAAAGTCTATTTGTAGTATAAATAATATCTGCTTCATCAACTAGTCCACAGGAAACACCATAACGGACAAGTTCTGTAATATTCTTTGTAATCATATTCTTTGTAATCATATTCCTTACATCGTAATTACTCAGTACCTGAATAATTACCTCTCCTTATTATTTGATAATCGTAATTATTCAGTACCTGAATAATTACGAGGCAACAATCCATTTTAAATCGCTTTCAGCGATGGAATTTTTGCTTACTGTATCATTTTCTTACGGTCTCAGCAGTAAATGCTTCGACCTACATGAACAGTTACTGATAATCAATTATACGTGTGCATTATAAAGTGCTTGGTCCATTACCAATTTCTACTACATAAAAGTCTGCTGCATAACCAATCTGCTCCTCATATGCCTTACCAACATTTTCAATAAATGTAGCAACTGCTTCTTCTTTTACAATACTTACTGCACAGCCACCAAAACCTGCACCTGTCATTCTTGCACCGATAACACCATCCTGCTTCAATGCTTCTGCTACTAAGGTATCAAGCTCCTTACCAGTTACTTCATAATCATCGCGAAGAGAATTATGAGAAGCAATCATAAGCTTACCAAATAATGCAAGATCATTGTCCTTTAATGCCTGTACTGCCTTAATCGTTCTCTGATTTTCATAAACGGCATGCTTTGCTCTCTTAATCTTAATCTCGTCACCAATCAATTCCTTATTTGCTTCAAACTCTTCCTCGGTTAACTCACCAAGAGACTGAATAGAAAGCTTTGTCTGAAGAGATGCAAGCGCTGCTTCACACTCTGCTCTTCTCTCATTGTACTTAGAATCGCCAAGTCCACGCTTCTTGTTGGTATTTAAAATAACAATCTTTGAACCTACAAGAGCAATTGGTGCATATTCAAAGGATAAATCTGCTGTATCAAGGAAAATAGCAGAATCCTCTTTCCCCATAGCGATTGCGAACTGATCCATGATACCGCAGTTTACACCATTATACTGGTTCTCAGAGAACTGACCGATTAATGCTAAGTCCTGATTTGTTACATCAAATCCGAATAACTCTTTTAAAATAAATCCTGTTAATACTTCGATGGAAGCAGAGGAAGATAAACCAGAGCCATTTGGAATATTACCAAAATAGAGAATATCAAGTCCCTTATTTACTTTAAAGCCCTTCTTACCGAATGCCCACACGATTCCCTTTGGATAATTTCTCCAATCACCTTCTGTTTTCTGTTCAATATCTGCTAATCTGCTCTCACCAATTCCACTTTCTTCAAAGTTCATAGAATACAAACAAAGCTTATCATCCTCACGCAATCTTGCTACTGCGTATGTACCAATCGTTAATGCACATGGAAAAACATGGCCACCATTATAGTCTGTATGCTCACCAATCAAATTCACACGTCCAGGAGCAAAATAAACTGCTGCTCCATTTACATCTCCAAATACCTCTTCAAACTTCTTTAATAATTCCTGCTTCATCATGTTTTTATACCCTTTCCTTTCCATACTCTGTAAGTTATCCTATTACTATATTTAGGTTAAAACCACATCTGCCTTTAACCTTATTTTCTTATTTATGCTGATACTCTTTAATTACTTGTAATGCCGGTAATGCGTTTCCATCGTAATCAAACAATGCCTGATTTGCCCACTCATTACCACACGGTCCTGTTTCCTTAATATATTCTAATGCTTCTTCCGTTGCCCAACCGCTTCCTGCTACCGGCAACCACCCCGGCTCCCAATAAAAGAATCCACGTCCCATATTGTCTGGAACCTGTTCAATAGAAGCTAAAAAAGCCTTCATGAACTCACACTGACCTTCCTTTGTCATTGCAAACGGAACCTTTTCACAGAGTGCAGGCTTTGTTGCCATGCCTTTTCTCTCATGTGGCTTTAGCTTCTCATAGGAAGCATAATCCTCTGTGGTATGTCCCATAGAAACCTCTGCAATCACAAGCTCCTTACCAAAACGCTTTGCAATGTCATTCATGTTATTCTCTAAATCCTGTAAACCACCGTGCCAGAATGGATAGTAAGATAATCCGATAACATCGAAATCCTCACCTCTCTTGATATAATTATCAAACCATTCTCTATACAATGCATTATTTCCACCATTATCTAAGTGAATCATAATCTTACATGTCGGTGCGGTTTCTTTGACTGCACGAATTCCTGCACTAACAAAACGTGCCATGTTATCAAACTTAGGCCACTGTCCTTCTGGCCACAAAAGACCATTGGATAACTCATTTCCTACTTGAACCATATCCGGTTCTACACCCTCTGCAATAAATTTCAGCATATGCTCCTTGGTAAAGTCATATACTGCCTGCTCTAACTCATCTACTGTATAACCTTCCCACGCCTTAGGCTTTCTCTGCTTTCCAGGATCTGCCCAAAAATCACTATAGTGAAAATCTAATAAGAACTTTAAGCCTTCTGCCTTTGTTCTCTTCGCAAGTCTGAGCGCAACCGCATAATCAGTATTTCCTGCTCCGTATGGCTTACCATCCACTGTTTTTGGATCATTCCAAAGTCTGATTCTGATGTAATTCGTTCCATAGCTTTTCAGAATCTCCAATAAATCCTTTTTCTTGCCGTTATCAAAAAAAACTGCACCTAACTGTTCTATTTCATCAAGTGATGATACATCCATTCCTTTGATATAATCCAACATGTTCTTCCTCCTTCAAAAGAATTGTTCGTGCTAATTCGCGCAACCGTTTGCGCACCTCTTAATTTCATATTATCAAGACTCTGTTTAATAGTCAACAAACTTTTCATTTTTATGAGAACTGCCAAAAATATGACATAAATTTGTTCAATTTTACCTTTTGAACTGTCCTTTTGATTTGTGCTAAAATTGTCTATTTTCAAAATGTCACTTTTTGGTTAATGTATATGCATATCATATACGAAGGAGTATACAGCATGAAAAAAATAGCACTCATCAACGATTTATCGAGTTTCGGGAAATGTTCGCTCACTGCAGCAATTCCAGTCATCTCATGCTTAGGAGTTCAGGCATGTCCTTTACCTACTGCGCTTCTCACAGCACAAACAGGATTTCCAAGCTACTACTGCGATGATTACACTAATAAAATGAAGCATTTTATAAACGAATGGAAAAAGATGAATATTACATTCGATGGCATTTATTCCGGCTATCTTGGAAGTGCTGCCCAAATTGAAAATGTATTATGCTTTTTAGAGCACTTCAAAACGGAACATACTCTTTATCTTGCGGACCCTGTTATGGGAGATAATGGTCATTGCTACTCCATTTTTACGGAAGAATTAAGAAATGGTATGAAAGAACTGACAAAAAGAGCAAATATCATCACTCCTAATATGACAGAGTTATGTCTGCTCGCTAATAAGAATTGTGACCAGCTCTTCTCGCATTCTTCAGCTAGTAAAGAAGACTTTTTAAAACGAATCGAAGAAATCGGCCATTTATTACTTAACGATGCAATAAACGAACAGACTATTCTTGTTACTGGCATTGTACGACACGAAACTGCTCAAGCCTATATGGGTAATCTTGCTATCTCCAAGAAAGAAAGCTTCTACCATGAAACAGTGTTTACAGGCAAAAGCTACTCTGGAACCGGTGACTTGTTTGCCTCTGTTATTGCAGGTTCACTTGTACAAGGCTTTTCTATACAAGATGCGATAAAAAAAGCAGCTAGATTCTTACAGCCAGCTATCGAAGAAGCCTCACTTGAAAACATCGACCGTAATCACGGCGTTCACTTTGAAAAATATTTAAACTTATTACTACAATAACACATTACTACTGACTTATTATATTGCTATACTGTAGCAACTCGACTAATAGAAAGGATTTTGCTATATGAATACACAACCTATTGCAAAAGCACACGCACAACAAACAGGAAAAATCAAATACCTTACCATAACAGGTCTTATGGCTGCCATGATTACCCTCATGACTGCTTACATCTGCCATATCCCCGTTGGCGTTAATGGCGGCTATATTCATTTTGGTGATTCGCTGATTTATCTTGCTGCAACACTTTTACCAACACCTTATGCTCTTGCAGCAGCTGCTATTGGCGGGGGCCTTGCAGACTTATTGACAGCTCCTATGTGGACAATTGCTACCATTATCATCAAAATGTTAATTACCATTCCCTTTACCTATAAATCCGCCAAAATTATTACCCTAAGGAATATCATTGCTACATTAATTGCCTATGTCATTTCCGGTAGTTGCTATTTCTTTGCGGAGTACATTCTTTTTGGTAGCTTTTCAAGTGCTTTTCTCGCTTCTATGTCCGGCAGTTTGATTCAATCCGGTGGCAGTGCAATCTTTTTTATCGTTTTCGGTCTTGCATTAGATAAAGCGCACATCAAAAAGTGTTTGCCGGTAGCAAACCCTTGAAAAAATTTACTTCGTAAATTCTTTATTAAATATCACTACATAACAGAAAATAAGTAACATGAAGGTAACTATTCCGTACCTGCATAGTTACAAATCAAACAACATATATCATTATTATACTAGGAGAAATAACTATGACAGACATCTTATATACCTATAAAAATCAAGTATACGCAAATATTACAAATCGTTGTGATTGTAGCTGTACCTTCTGTGTGCGCTCAACAAAAGACACCGTTGGCGATGCCACAAACATGTGGTTTGACAAGGAACCTGACTTCGAAGAAATTAAAAGAGCTATTGACGCCTTTGATTTTTCTTCCTATGATGAATTTGTCTTCTGTGGCTATGGAGAACCAACCTGCGCGTTAGAAAATTTGCTAAAAACCGCACAATATGTAAAAGAAACCTTAGGGTTAAAAATCCGATTAAATACAAATGGTCTTTGCAACCTCTATCACAATCGCAACATCATTCCTGAGCTTGCTAAAGTAATAGACAGCATTTCCATCAGCTTAAACGCTCCAACAGCCGAAAAATACCAGGCAGTCACAAGGCCTCAGTTTGAAAATGCCTTTCCTGCACTTTTAGAGTTTGCTTCTCTCGCACAGAAAGCTATACCACATGCGCAATTATCCATTGTTGATGTGCTTCCACCGGATGAAATAGACGCATGCCAAAAACTTGCTGATGAACGTGGCATCTATTTAAAAATTCGTAAATTTGCCAAATAGAAACGTGCGCCGCTAGGCGCACCATCATAAAAAAGTGATTGCCCAGCGGCAATCACTCAAAGAATTTACTTCGTAAATTCTTTATTAACTACCTCTACGTTACAGCAATTTCCTATTACACAAAAAATAGCCTTCTTCAAATAGAAAAAGACTATTTTTACTTAGTTAAGACAAATAGAAATAAGTCGGACACAACTATGTGTTTTATTTTCAATAGCTGTCCTGAGTTATTTAATACTCTTTGGGTTCTAAGAAATTATAAGTTTTCGTGGAAGGTTCTTGCAATTACATCTGTCTGCTGTTCTTTTGTTAACTTAATAAAATTCACGGCGTAACCGGACACTCGAATCGTAAGCTGTGGATACTTCTCAGGATTCTTCTGCGCATCCATAAGCATATCTCTGTTTAATACATTAACATTCAAATGATGCCCTCCTTGTGATGCATATCCATCTAAAAGATTTACCAAATTATTTACCTGTTGTGTATTTTCAACCATAATCAAATTCCTCCTCTATCAAAAGACATTTCCTTTTTTGCACTTTCAGTATATTGTCTTTTTGATATCAATTCCGTAACAAATGTTACATTTTTGGAATTTTCATGTCATTTATGATTCTATCCACACATATCTTCTAATTTTGCTCTTTCTTTTATCAAAATCTTATTCTTACCAGCTTCTATAATTCCTTCTTGCTGTAACTTCATTAATTCTCTTGATAAAGATGGTCTTGTCGTTCCCAAAAAGTCAGCCATCTCCTCACGTTTCATGTGTAGCGCAATTCTCCCATTCTCTGCTTTCTGTTCTAATAACCAAATAGCAATTCGTTCCCTTAAGGTTGTCCCCGAAAGTAAATGAAGTTTTTTCGTCATAAAAAAATTTTTCTCTGACTGAATTTCCAATAAATTCCTTGTAATCAATTGATGATGTTTGCAGGCATTTTTACAAAAATGGTAGAAAAATTCCCATGGCAGTTCTACTAGCTTTACCTTCCCCTGCGCAATCGCATCATACCAATAACTTTCTGCATCTGAGAATAGAAACATTTCTCCAAATATTTCTCCCTCTTCTATCATAAATAATACATCCCGTTTACCTGATGAAAAGTCCTTAGCAATCATCACTCTTCCCTCTACTAAGCAAAATAACTTTGACGGTTTTTGTTCCTGCCTAAATATATATTCATCTGCTTCATATTCTCTTTCACGCGCCTTGGAACAAATCAGCATCTCTTCTATCTCTTTTTCAACTATATCACGAAATAATCTATTTTCTTTCAGATTTTGATCCATAGTCATCCTTCCCCTTTCCCTTATCCTGAATAGTTAATTTTATCATAATTCGTATCTGTTCAGAACCCCGTTAGTTGAAAATGATATCCGGATTTCCGTTTAGTGCTTCACGGATAGCTGTGAAAGCATTGATTCCATGCTTACGAGCTGATCCGATGTAACTCATAATTGTAAGATATTCCTGTGC
>JAFSCH010000014.1 GCA_017436865.1 Lachnospiraceae bacterium | reverse complement strand
AAAATGGTCTTTAGGAGGTCAAGCAGTAGGAATTATTTGATGATAAAAAAAATCAATTTAAAACTAGGAAAAATAAAAAGGTTAGAAATAATGTGACGTTAGACTTGCTTTTTTGATAGGTATAAATTGAAGTACTACATTGAGAATGTTACGCTGAAAGTGATAGCAAAGGAGTTTGGAGTACAAACTCCTTCTTTATATAATCATATAAAAAGCTTGGACGATTTGAAAAAAAGTCTGATGATATATGGCTGGAAACAGATGGAACAGCAGATATTGATGTCAGTTGTGGGAGTTAGCGGACACGATGCATTAAGGGCAATGTGTTATGCCTTTTATGAATATGCAACCACCAATCCGGGCGTATTCAATGCGATGCTGTGGTATAACAAGTTTCAGGATGAGGAAACGCTGGCGGTAACAGAGGATATGTTTGTTCTGTTATTCAAAATCATGGGTTCCTTGCAGATATCTAAGGATCATATCAATCATTTAACACGGACGTTTCGAAGCTTTTTAGAGGGATTTGCCTTACTTGTGAATAATGAGGCATTTGGAAATCCGATTTCGATAAGGGAAAGCTTTGAGCTGTCTGTTGATGTGCTACTTACAGGAGTGAAAACATTAGAAATAAGGGGTGAATAAGATGTGGAAAGAAAGGAAGAAAGTTTTTTCTTTTTTATTCCTTGCATTTGTGATTCCGCTTGTGTGTATTGTGTTCATGCGATATTGCAGTGTGTTTCAGACAGGTATAGGTAATCTGTTGCTATATGGTATAGAAGGTGCTTCTCCTACCATAGCAGCCTTTATCGTAGTAGGAAGAAATGAAGGCATAAAATCTTTTTTGAAGAAAAAAATAAAAGATAACTTTTCGATTCGGATTTGTTTTTTAGGAATGATAATCCCATTGTTAATACTGACAATGGGAAAAATCATTTCTTATTTTGCGTTAGCTCAGGATGTATTTTTTCATTCGTTAAGTATGAAAAAGTTGTTGATTATTTCATGGGCACTAATTGCTGAAGAGCTGGGCTGGAGAGGTTTTTTACAGGAGTGGTTGGAAAACTATTATAAAGAAGTTTTTGTTCCGCTTATTGTAGGTATAGTCTGGGCCTTATGGCATTATCATTTTATACTTGGTGGAACAATGGAAATTCCTTATTTGGCATTTTTATGTGGTTGCATTTTGGAAAGCTATGGATATTTTGTGTTGATAAAGATTGCAAGAGGTAATGTTGTGCCGGCATGCCTTTGGCATTTTACAGGAAATCTTTTCTTTAATCTGTATCGCATAGATCCAAGCTGGAATCATGGTAACATGATTCCATACCATATTGTAAATGTCATGTATTGTTTCTATATCATGGCGTTTCTTCTATATAAAAAGAAGAGAGAATGATGAGTAATCAAAAAGTAGTCGTATATGAGAGGTGCTTTGTATGATAATAAGACAGGCAAAAGTAGAGGATTATAGTAATTTATATCACTTTTTAACCAAGAATTATACATGTGGAAGCTATTTGAATTGGGATGTCGGAAGACTGACCTTTTGCAGATATGCAGTAAATAATGGTATTACATTTCCAGGTGAAGAGGACTGGTTTTCACATATAAAAGTCTGGGAACAAGATGGAGAAATCGTTGCATTTTGGCATAATGAAGAGCAGGATCAGTATTTTATGCAGGTTTCTAAGGCGTACAAATATTTAGAAACAGAGATACTGGAAGATATTCTTGCGGATGTGAAAGCAAGATTTCCGGAAAAAGAAAAGATAGAATTGACGGCATGTGCAGAAGATTATGAAAGAATACAATTATTGGAAAGTTATAGTGCAGTAAAGCTGGATTTTGAGGATGAAAGACGAAGACTGGCTCTGAGTGAGGAAAAAGCAGAACATATCGAGAAATCATATCGTGTTGTCAGGGTAGATAAAGAAGATACTATATTATGTGAGAAGCTAGCTCAAACCTATCAATATGTCTGGCCGGAAAGCTCTTATGTGCCAAACGGGAAAGTGGTTTCCAATATGCTTGCGGATGAAAGTGGAGATATTATGGCATGGGCTGTTTTAAATGAAGAAGAGAAATGCGTAGCTTACACAATGGGATTTATTGACAGTGTAAAGGAATACGCATATTTGTATCCGGTTGCAGTCCGTCAGGAGTATTTAGAGGAAGGAGCTCTTGAAATACTGCTGGATAGAGTAAAAAATGATTTGTTTCATAAGAAAATTCAATATGTAGTAATCAATGCGTGGTATAAAGAGCGGGAAAATGTCATTTTTGCGAAGAAAGGTGCAAAAGAATGGAAGAAAGAGTATATTTTTCAGCTTCAGGTAAAACCTTAAGTTTGAAAAACTAATACAATTAGTTACATTATTAACCATAGTAGCGATGTGTTATGCCTTTTATGAATATGCAACTACGAATCCGGGCGTATTCAATGCGATGCGGTGGTACAACAAGTTTCAGGATGAGGAAAGGTGATAGAAAATGAGAATTGAAACAGAACGATTGATTTTAAGAAGATATAAGGAAGAAGATTTGCAGGATTTGTATGAATACCTGTCCAATCCAAAGGTTGTGGAGCATGAGCCATATGAGGCAATGACCATGGAAGAGGTAAAAGGAAATCTGGAATGGCGTATATCTACGGATGAAATGATAGCCGTTGAATTAAAAGAAACAGGAAAAATGATAGGAAATGTTTATCTTGGAAAAAGAGATTTTGAGTCCTTAGAGATTGGATATGTTTTCAACGAGGATTACTGGAATAAAGGTTATGCAAAAGAAAGCTGTAAAAAGGTAATAGAAGCAGCATTTCAGAACGGAGTACATAGAATCTATGCAGAATGCGACCCGATGAATGAGAATTCCTGGAAATTGCTTGAGAATCTGAGATTCAAAAGAGAGGCACATTTTAAGAAGAATGTATATTTCCGGAAGGATGAGCAGAATCAGCCGATTTGGAAGGACACTTATGTATATGCGGTGTTGGCTAGAGAACAGAAGTAATCGAAAAGGATAGAAGAGTAAGTAATGAAAGTACTATTATTGTGTGCAAAAGCATTTGAAACAATGGAGTTCAGTGTATTTATTGATGTCATGGGCTGGGCAAGGGAATCCTTTGGCAATGATGTGCATGTACATACCTGTGGTTTTCAGAAACAGGTTATTAGTACGTTCAATGTTCCAATGCAGATGGATGTGTTGATAGATGAAGTGGATGTGAAGGACTATGATGCACTTGCCATTCTGGGCGGATTTCGAGAGTTTGGATTTAAGGAAGAAGCCTTTCATGCTAAGACGAAGGAGCTGATTCGTGCGTTTCACGAGAAGGGAAAGCCAATCGCAACCGTATGTGTGGCAGCATTTGCTTTGGCTGAAAGCGGTATTTTAACAGGAAAAAGAGCGACTGTTTATCATTTAGATGGTGGAAAAACACAGCAGGAATTAGCAGAATATGGTGTAAATGTTATTAATGAACCTATTGTTGTAGATGGAAATATCATTACTTCATATTGCCCGGAAACGGCTGCAGGGGTAGCTTTTCGATTATTAGAGATGTTGATAGGTACAGAAAGAATGCAGGAAGTAAAATATGCAATGGGATATGAATGTTAATTTTGCATAGAAGAGGGGTAAAACATGTTAGAAATTGTAAGAGTTGAAGAAGAACAAAGAGAGATATTAGCGCATTTGATTGAGTTATATGAATATGACTTTTCAGAGTATGAGAATAGTGATGTAAATTCTTACGGTTTATACGGATATTCCTATCTGGATTACTATTGGACAGAAGAGAACAGACATCCGTATTTTATTAAGGTAAATGGTAAGCTTGCAGGCTTTGTGATGGTGTGCGGTTTTTGCTATGTAGCGAAAGAGCCGGATACCTTATGCATGTCTGAATTTTTCGTGATGAAGAAATATCGCAGACAGGGAATTGGGAAAAAGGCAGCTATTGAGGTGTTGAAAAAGCATCCGGGCAAATGGGAGCTGATGGTTCATCCGAATAATCCGGTTTCCCACAAGTTCTGGAAGAGTGTTATTGCAGAGGTTGCTGTAAATGAGGTAAGAGAAGTAACTGGTGTGGAGGATGTATATGATGCTGCACTAGGTACTGCATATTTGTTTGAAGTAAGTCCTGCAGAATAAGAAGAACTGATATTTAGTGTGGTTAATTAAGAAGATTTGGAAGGACCGAAAGAAAATGAAAACACCTATATTGGAAACGGAAAGGTTAGTATTACGCTCATTTAAAGAAGAGGATGCTACAGATGTATTTGAATGCTGGGAAAGTGATCCTGATGTTGCAAAATATATGTTTTGGACAAGCCACAATGATATAGAGAAAACTAGAGAGTGGATTGCATTTGAGCTTGGTCAGATAGAAAAGCCAGATTGGTATAGATTTGCAATTGTGTTAAAGGATACAAACATATTGATAGGTACAGCTCTTATTTATTATGAAGAGGAAGTACAGTGCTGGGAAATTGGCTATAATCTTGGGAAAAAGTATTGGGGTAAGGGCTATACAACGGAAGCAATGAAGCGAGTAATCGAATTTGCAACGAAAGAATTGAAGCTTTCACAGATTGTTGGCAGATATGCAAAAGAAAATCCGGCATCCGGTAATGTGATGGCAAAATTAGGTTTTATATTTGAAAAGGATATTCCTTACGAGTGTAACAATGGGACTGTTATGCGCCAAGGAATACAGTGCAGATTAATGATTGAAAGATAGTAAATATATACTTGTTGAGCATAGTTCAATTGTATGGAGTAAACAGTTAGATAACTTGAATTGATAAGGAGTATATGAGCTTTGAGAAAGAATACAATTATAGGAGGAGCAGATGGTCCAACATCGGTATCCCTTATTAAGAAAAATGCTAAATTAATATTGCGACGGAAACTAGAAAAATGCAGATATAAATTAAAAAGAGCGTATGTGGAAAGAACTATTAAAGCTAATAGCCATACTCTTGATGAAGTAATAGATTATATTGTAAATGTACATGGATTTGTTGAAGTTGAAGGCGAAGAGGTACACCAAGAATATAATGAGATGAGAGCATCTTTTATCATGCAACATGCACCGGAATTATTAGGTGAGTATGCCACAATGCCTCAGTTAAAGAGTGAATCGAAAGAAGATATACAGGCACATATCAGAGAATTTCAAGAGAGACACCAAAGAGCTATGGAAATACCGATAGAGAAATTTGATATTGATTTCCATAAGTTCCAGATTCCCTTTGATGATATTAATGATAATATGTATATCATTATAGAAAAAAGATTTGCTTATATTGGTGGTGGTGTTTCTGGAAATAAAAAAGAAATGAGAAGATTTCATAAGATTTTTAAAGATGTACATAAGTATTATGGAGTAACCAGAGAAGATATTGAAATGAAATCAAAGCGTTACGAACAGGTAGTACGAGCTTTGATTAGATGATTATAAATGTAACTTTGAACATGTAAAACTGTTAGACAAATAAGAATTTGTGGAGGTAGTTATGAAAAGCATTAAGGAAAATTGGAATAGTATGGCAACTGCCTATGAGATATTTAATAATTCGCCAGACTCATATAGTTACAATATTGAATGGAAGTGTATTAAAAATATGTTACCTAACATAAAAGAAAAAGATGTGCTTGATTTAGGATGTGGTACTGGGATTTTTACATTTTTATTAGAGCAGTTTAATCCGCAGAAAATTATTGGGATAGACCTATCAGATGAGATGTTAAGTATTGCAAAGAAAAAGGCTGGTGAATGTCACTCACAAGCCGAATTCATTTTAGGAGATGTAACTAACGCATTTGATTATGTTCAAACAGAATTTGATATAATTTTTTCATCCACAACAACGCATTATATTGAAAAATTAGATAATTTTTTTGCAAACATTTTCAAGTGTTTAAAATCCAACGGAACTTGTATTATCTCAGTAATCAATCCGATATATTCTGCTATGTATCCTGTTGAGCAAGGAAATAAATTTCCAGATGACGATGAGTGGACCGTTCGTTACTTGGATAGAAGCAAGCGGGCTTATATTCAACCGTGGATAGAGTATAATGATGATTTTGAAAATGAACTTAGTGTAAGTTATCATTATACATTTGGAGACTATATTAACGCAATAGTAAAGGCAGGCTTATCGGTTAAAAGAATTGAAGAACCTTTACCGCCAGAAGCATGGAAAGAAACTGCTTTTGGTAGATATAATAGTTTTATTGAAACTCCAACATATATGATTATAGAAATTACAAAATAACAATTCCAATTTATAAAACAGTTAGATAAATTCCAATGTGTCGATGAGAAAAAAGGAGGACGTAGTAGACAGTGTTTTGTGTAAAGGATGAAATAAATGCTTATTTTATAATACTCTTAGACATGCAACATAGTCTGCTACTAAAAATAAAATAATGACGAAAGAAGATGTTTGCAAGATACTTGCATCACAAAAATTAATTAGTGTCGGAACTATAGGAAAAAAATATCCTGATAATTCAGTGGTTTGTTTTTCTTTTGATGAAGATTGCAATTTGTATTTTGGAAGTTATTCAGATACCTTAAAATGCAAAAATATAGCATTTAATAAGCATGTAGCAATTACCGTAGGAACATTGCAGATTCATGGGATTGCCAGTGTTGTAGAGTATGGAACACATGAATACAATATGGGACGTGAAAATTATGATAGTAGATTTCCGCAATACACAGAAGTATTTGAAAAAAAGGATAATGAATTATACATTATAAAACCTCTGGTTATATGGAATTATAATCCATCACTTGGAGGGGAAATGTATCGCGAAATGCTGGTATTTGACGATAATTATCTCAATGAGATAGAAGTATATTATCCTCATGCATATGAGAAAAGATAAGTGATTAGCAGGTAGAGGGTATATAACACGCCGCTTAAGAATGTTCTAATTTCAAATTTGTTAGAATGTGTCTTACAAATTTATGTAATGGAGGTCGCATAGCGAAGTCTCTGTAAGACTGAAAGTTTTTCTTGCTTTCAATCAACATCCCGTAAAAATTTCTCTTCATCTTCTTTAATCGTAGCAATCTGTTTTTTTACCTCATTGTCATATTTTTTTGAAAAAATTACATATAGCATTATAATTGCAAAAAAGACCATATTTGCATACCGGATAATCATACTAATCTGTGTCGTGTAAGAGGATAGTAACTGGCTGCCTATTAAATTACTAAACATATGCACCAATGCTCCTGCCAATATACTACGCTTTGTCTTTATGTAGACAAAGGTAACCCACGAGCTTAACATCATCACACTGGGAATAAACATAATTGCATGAAAAACGGAATCTTGTAATAAATTATACTGTGCCTGTCCCGGTGTAAAGTACCATGGTAAGTGCCATATTCCCCAGATAAATCCAAGAATCGCCGAAGCACCAAGAAAGCCAAACCGAACTAACAGTTTATCAAGTGCATATCCTCTCCATCCGAATTCTTCATTCAAAGGACCGGATATAAGCGAAATCAGTAAAACCAATAACAGCATGAGTGGATTATCAATAATGGCATGCATAAAATCCATTGTAGGCATATCATATTTTAATAATCCAATTCCTATAAACAAGCTTATGATTGTTATGACCGAAAAAACGCAGATAGTAATTAGCGGCCATTTCCATCCCATATATTTGAAACTAAAACATCTACGAAAATAATCTTTTATCTTTTCCTTAGGATATGTGAAAAACACAAGAAACAATGCTACGACAGAAGGTGCACCACCACCAAAATAAAACAGAAAAGTACCAGCCGGTGTACCTGTAAAATCGAATATTACCGGTGTGAACCCACATATCCATGTCCATAAAAGTGTGAGTACAAAAAAGAGAAGCAAATATTTATCCGACATATATTTTCTGCTATTCTTCATATGACTTCCCCACTTTCTTTTCAGCAAGTTTTAGATTAATTGCTTGAACATCTCGCCTCATTTGTGTAATTCCCAACAAATACGCTAAAACAAAAACGGGAGTCACATATATAAAAGACATCCACCAATTTGTTTCGATGAACCATCCACTGAATATTCCAATAACCAAAACCATACTTTCCACTAAAATATATTTACAGATTAATTCCTTCAAAAAGCTATCATAAAATATGTACGATGTAAAATAATGAATTCCCATACCTAGAAACGACACAATCAAAATTAAGAAATTCAGTTTCATCTCTTCCCTATATTCAAAACACAAGAACGAAACTAACGTAACAATAATCCATATTATTGCTGACAACATTAATGATTTTTGTATATATTTCTTCACATCTACACCTCCTTAAAAATCTTTCTTTTTATTTATGGAATATATGTTCTTGAAACAATTATTTTTTCTCCATTAGACAACTCCGCTTCCAATCTACTGTTTGCCAACGCCTTTATATGTACAAGCTCATTAATATTCACCAAACAAGTTCTACTCACTTTTACAAAATCATATTCTTTCAGTTCATTTTCTAACTGGTACAAGCGTTTTTCACTTCTAAATACCATTCCCTTTGTATATATAAAAGTACGCTTGTCAACGCTTTCGATATAGAAAATATCCGACACCAAGACTTTATAATTTCTGCAATTCTCGCTACCAATTAGAAACTGTTCCTCTGTTCTCAGTTTCTGAATGATACGTGATACTTGGCTACTCTGCTTGGGATATTCCACTGTCACAGTTAATTCCACATCCGGATTTTCCTTAAGTATTAGTTTCATTGCGTCACCTCCTGTACCTATCATATCTATTCACTTACTTAATTTCAACAATCATACAACTGACTTACAAAACAAGACTACTTAGTTACAAAAACAAGGTATTCTGTATCAGCCACTTAAACTGATATAGAATACCTTGTTATGCATCTCATTATTCAAATTCAATGCTCCTATAAATTCAAAGATTCTCAAGCATTTCTACTGTTACATTCCCATTTCTTCCAATTCTTTCAGCATAAATTCTTCCAATTTCCTCTTATCCGGCAAATGGAGCATATATGTTGAGACAAACAATTGGTTATCCATTCCTGACAATGCATATTCTACCATCTGCGAACCCTTATCGGTGCAAAGCAAAATTTCTACCGGCGGATTATCACCCGGTAACATTTCGTTCTTTTTGTAGTACCCCACATAGGCATTTAATTGTCCTAAATCCTCATGCTTAAACTCATCATTCTTTAATTCAATAATAACATTGCAGTGTAACAATCTGTTGTAAAAAACCAAATCGATGAAATAATATTTATCATCAATTATGATACGCTTTTGCCTTGCTTCAAAGCAAAAACCTTGTCCTAATTCAAGCATGAATTCCTGCAAATGGTCCATTAGTGCCTGTTCTAAATCAGATTCGCTTACGGCTTCTTTGGCATCTAAACCAAGAAATTCAAAGGTAAACGGGTCTTTGATTGTTAACGCATTTGAAGTTGCATTATCTACTGACTTCGCCAACAATAGTTCCGGCTTTTGGCTGATTCCTGCTCTTACAAACAGATTCGTTTTAATTTGTCTGCGAAGCTTTCTTACGCTCCAATTACATTTCATGCACTCTGTTTCATAAAAAAATCTTTCAAAAGCATCTTCAATAACCATAATTTCCCTAATATGGGAAAACGAGAGATTGCTTACCAAAATTTCCGGCTTCGTTTCAAATTGGTGCGACGTTGTCAAACTTTTTTCAAAATCCGGTAATTCAAATTGGTTCGACACTGTCGCACCAATTTGAGGATACAACAAATAAAAATTTCGACAGAGCTTAAACAGTGTGGAGTTCATGCCTTTTTGAGCAATTTTATTTTCCAAATTTTTTAATAGTTGTGTTCCATATTCAGCTCTGTCACTTCCAGCCTGCTCATATTCTACGATGTAGTATCCAATCGCCCAATTTCGTAAAGTCATAAGCTGATTCACGGCACTTTTTGCTGTAGAACCTGCTTTGTCATTTATACTTATTATAGAATTAGCTAATTTGTCAAATTTCATGATGCATCCCCCTTTTATCGGTTAGTTATATCTTTTATAGTGTACCACACTTCCGAAAGCATGGAAATCTGTCTTTTCTGAGGAATTATTCCTACCTTTCGGATATACGGCACAGAGGTTTTCAAAAGTGTAGACTTAAGTCAGTTCATCGATAAGCGCACTTTGAAAACTGAAAAAGGAGGCAAACAAAACATGCCAAAATACGCAATTTTAAGATTTGAAAAGCATAAAGGGCATCCGGCAGCTCCGCTGGAAGCCCACCACGAAAGACAGAAGGAGAAATATGCCAGCAATCCTGACATTGATACAGAAAGAACAAAGTACAACTTTCATATCGCCATTATTTCAAAGGATGTGTTTCTGCAGGTGCAGGAGCAGATAGCCAGTCGCAGACGGTCAAGAAAAGACGGTCAGACACAGATTTTTGCAGGACTTATCAAGTGTGCAGACTGCGGATGGTCGCTTGCCTACGGAGAAAACAGACAGAATAAAACACCATACGGCTACTATCATTGCAGTAAAAACGGTCAGGGAACGAAGCAGTGCTCCCATCCTACGGAGCTTACCGCAGAGCTTCTAAATACCGTGATTGAAAAGATTGTGGTACATGAAGCTGTGAAGGGAACGGATGGCAGTCGCAAACAGAAGGTAGATATTTACTACCGCTTTATTGGAAAAATTGATTAACATTAACAATATCTTTAAGTAAGGGAAACGGGGAGAGGGTATCCTAGTATTGATTCTTTAAAGGCAATTTCAAAGCTGTTTAAAGTTTCTATTGATGATTTGCTTTGCGGAGAAGAATTGATTACGATTGCTGAAACAGAGCAAAAAGAGAAAACACAAAATATGCGTGACTTGGTATTTGGAGTTCTTGACTGTATGGCTGCAATGCTATTTATATTGCCGGCTTTTGGACAAGAATCCGATGGAATGATTCAAGCGGTGTCGTTGTTTGCGCTTATGAATGCGTTGGATTATCTTCGCATATTTTATATCATAATTGTGGCATGTACAGTCATATTTGGTGTTATCGAAGTTATTCTACATAAATATCAGCGAATTTATTGGAACCAAGGCAAACTGTTTGCTTCTCTTGGATTTAGTGTACTGGGTACTATGATTTTCATGATTAGTCAACAACCTTATGCAGGCTTCTTCTTATTGTGCATGCTGGTTATTAAAGGGATTTTAGCACTTAAACAGCGATGATACGTAATGTGTCAGTTTTGAAAAATCGTAAGTTACTGCTTGTGTCAGGAATGTGACGCGGCGATTCTGTTCATTTTTATTTTTTCATTTTAAGCTTTGGATACGGAGGCATCCGAAACGAAAGAATGGAGAATGAAAATGAAAAAGAAAGTAAAAAGTAGTTTTATTGTAACAGGATTATTATTTTTGTTGTTTGTGTTATTTACCGTTGTGGTATCCACAGTTGATGTAAGACCGATAGGACCAGAGGGTTCAGAGGTTGGACTGGCAATGCTCAATGGGTTTGTGTTTCAAAAGTTTGGCGTTCATATGATATGGTATTCTATTACCGATAGGTTAGGTGTTGTAGCTCTATTAACCGCATTTTGCTTTGCTATTATAGGATTGATTCAAATAGTCAACAAAAAGAGCCTTTTGAAAGTAGATATCCGTATTATTCTATTAGGAATTTACTATGTAATAGTAATCGCAGCTTATGTGTTTTTTGAAATATTTATTATCAATTACAGACCTATTATATTAGAAGAAAGTGTAGGATTAGAAGCCTCTTATCCATCATCCCATACCATGCTTGTTATTTGTATCATGGGTTCTGCGAATGTGCTGTTTCAACAAATGATACAGAACAAAATGATAAGAGTAATAATGAATGCATTGTCTGTCTTAGTCATTGTTGTAACGGCGGTTGGAAGAATGATTTCTGGTGTACACTGGTTTACGGACATTGTTGGTGGCATGTTATTAGGTATAACAATGATTCAATTGTATGCTTCTGTGCTTCAGCTGATAGCATGGAAAAAAGAAAATAACAAAGAAATTTAAGGATATTGTAAGGTTGATTTAGGATTCTTGTAAGATACGTATCGTATACTTGACTTCGAAAGGAGTTTTGTATATGAAAGGTAAAGTGAGAAAAATTATTATTGGAAGTTTTATAGGAGTAATCATTCTGGCTGCAGGCATAAAGACAAATCATGAAATGCGACTTATTTCTGAAAGCAGAGAAGTGCAGGCTGCAATAGAGGGAAGTCAGATGGTTAATATGAAAAATGGTCGTATTCATGCCGTGATAAAGGAAACGTCAGAGGCAGAGGATACGATTGTTTTTTTGCAGGGATTAGGAATGGGCGATACGACAATTACTGCAAATAGAATGCTTGCAAAACTAGAAAAAACACATAATATTTTTTTGATGGACCGCTATGGAAACGGATTAAGTGATGATTGTTGTGAGGCTCAAACAGTAGATGTTATTGTGGACTTATATCGGAGCGTGCTTCAACAAACAGGCCAGAAAGCACCTTATATTTTGATAGCACATTCCATATCCGGAATCTATGCGACATATTGGGCACAACAGCATCCGGAGGAAATAAAGGCTGTTATTTATTTAGATGCAGACCCGGTTGAATGTTACGTGCAAGAAGGAAAAATTGATAATGTATCATTATTTATAGGTAAGAGCGAAGCATTCCTTGCAGATATGGGATTGCAACGGTTATTTATATCGGATGAAACATTGCTTGGAGATACACAGCATCAGGTATTTACCAAGCAAGAAAATCTTCTTAGAAAGTATTTGATGTACCATAATACGGCTTCGAAGGCTACTTGTTCGGAGATGGAGTGGTATTATGAAAATGCGCAGACGGTGTTAGAAGAGGATATGAATTTGCAGGTACCACAGCTTTATTTGGTTGCGAATAATGTTAAGGGTGAATATTATGATGAGGTATATGCAGATTTGCTATATGAACGCTATAATGGAGATGACGAGCAGATTAGAGAGGAAATAGAGGCTCGTTTGCAGCTGATAGAAGAAAAAATGAGGTATCGGAGTAAAGAAAAGAATGTAAAAATTGTAGAAATATCTGGTCCTCATTGCTTGTATGAATATAATCAGGGGAGTATTATAAAGGAAATAAATAGTTTTATAGAACACATATGAGTAAGGAGAGAAGTAAACATGTTGTCGGTTGGACACATGTTTATGAGATATCTGGATGAAGAATATAGAACGATTCGATTTGGTTTTGTTATTGTAAATGATAAGCTATGAGGTAAAGGCTATGGCAATGAATGTTATTACAGGCGAAAAAATATGCTTTTGAATTCCTGCATGCAAAAGAGGTGACCTTAGGAGTATTTGCATGTTTCTGGCGTCATCAAAACATACAAATTTCTTTAATTTTGGAAGCTTGTATTGTTTACCGTTATAGATATAGTGTTGTTTTAACTGTTTTACCATATCGATAACATCAAGACCTGTATTTAGAATTGCTCCAATCATTGGCTCGGTAGTAAAACATGTATTCATTAGGACATACTGAGCTTTTAAACCTAAATATAAGGCATTTTCTACTAATCGATGGTTGCATCCGTTTTATGCATCATGCTTTCTTTGTAGATTCTGTAACCATTTGAACGATGGTCAATAGCATCTGAAATCTTGTTATAGCGATTGCTTTTGTTAGCAGAAGAAAGTATGTTAAATCCTGTGGAAATAAAATTGTAGCCATCTGACCAGTCAAGTGACAGATGAGTAAATTGTTTCTGACATTTATGCTCTATATGGTCATAAACACGGACAAGAAGTTCTACTTATTTGCTAGATTACGCTTAATGATAGAATCATCAAGAATAAGCACCTTCACTCTTCTAGGTCTTGTTAATGAATTAAAAACTGTAGTTACCTTAATCACGAGAGGAAGAAGAAATTTGCTCCAATTATAGGAAGTTTCATTAAGAAAACAATAATAAGTGTTTTTTAAAACAGCCTGATTCTTTGTTAAATGGTTTGATTTTTGTCACGAAATGTGTATAATATAATTAAAAGGCACTACCGACAAACGGTTGCCCAACATTAGTTATCGATAAAATAACCGTTCACTTTTGCAGGGTGAGGACGGTTATTTTTTTGCTTAAATAGTGCAATGATTGCAACTATAACTAGACAAAACTGAAATAAATCAGCCCATGTCACGAACACAAAGCCTTCTCCTTGGTATATTTTCCATATAAAAACCTCCTTTCATGGAAGTTCTTGGAATCTATATTCCAGCAAAGGCAACCGTCTGCCGCTGTGGTACTGCCAAGAGTAATTGTAGCAGAGAAAGGTTATGCATGCAATGGCTTTATGTTAATTTCATCATGAAGAATAATTGCTGGTTACTGGAGCGGAGTGAACAGTAACAATAATTGATGATGGCTGACTTTTCCTTTCTTAATATTTTCTTTTCGGTTTGAGAACAAATTGAGAACAAACCGATTTTTGACTTTTGCAAAGCATTGAATTTGTTGGGATTGCGGAATGTGAATAAGGTTCAACTCCTGTCACCCGCATTCGTTAAAAAAGAGTGGGAGACCTTGATAATTCACGTGTTCCCATTTTTTTCTTTTTTGGGGGAATTGCTGATATTAAGATTCATTATTGTAAGACTGCTATTTTTTTTCATATAATATAGATGGAAGGAGGCAGTAATAATGGCTGATAAGAAAGAGATTATTTATAGTTTTCCAAACGATTAAAGCAGATGTTAGGTGACAGACTTAAAAAAGTAATTTTATATGGTTCTTATGCAAGAGGCGATTATAACGAAAACTCCGATGTTGATAAGGAGGGAATTGTAATTGGAGAATAGTAGACAGCTGGAATTGAGTAAATATCGATTACAAGAATCTGTCGATACATTGTAAGTAGCGAGAAAAGTGCCTTAATGAAAAATATATGATTATTGACATAATTTAAGGCTTTTAATATCATAATAAGCATAAGAAAGGGGATGGGAAAGTGGCGAATATTCTTGAAAGAGATGGTTTGACAATTGATATACTGAAAAGACTATCTTTCAAGTCGGAATTAGGAATAAATTTGAAAAAGAAAGTTTACTGGATGAATTAATCAAAATTAATGAATGGTATGATGAATTTGAAGAGTTACATGAGTTAGCATTAGATTATCGCATTAAAAGTATTCAATCTGCTGTTTTGAAATATGAACGCTATTACCCCGATCATCAGGCAAGAAAAGTTTTCGATGACTTATTAGGTTTTCGTTCCCTGTGTGATAATTATGAAGATGTGCTGGAGTTACGGGAGATATCGGAATTACGTGTAGCAGATATGTCGAAAGGAAAAGCAAATGATGATGGCTATAGGGGGATTCACGTGTATTTTCAAGTAGATGGAACCCATTATCCGATAGAAATTCAATATAATACTTATTATGATAGGCAATTTAATAATTGGCTGCACAAACATATATATAAGAAGAAATATGATGACGTAGTGGGGTGTGAGTTGCGAAAGCTGTATGAAAGTGCTAAAATTCTTACAGAACAAGATTTTAAGGAGGCATTAAAACATGTGTTATCTGGTAGCGAAAAACATAGATGATGTTGGTTGTGTTGCGTTAAGAACGACACATGGTAAACATCTCTCAGAATTTAAGCGAAGAATTGAGGAAAAAGTGGGATATGAAGAGATACAGCTTGTAACAATTAGTCGGCCGTCGGCTTATGGGGAGTATGAGCCGTATCGATTTGTGAATACGAAAGAAGAATTTGCAAGTATAGTGGAAAAAATGCAAGGCAGTTTATGAGTGAGTGTGGCGGAATTGGCAGACGCACCAGATTTAGGTTCTAGTGCCACGAAAAGATGCGGGTGTGGTGGAATTGGCAGACACGATAGATTTAGGTACTATTGGGCGACCGTGCAGGTTCAATTCCTGTCACCCGCATTCGTTAAAAAAGAGTGAAATACCGAACTTTAATGAAAAAAAATCTCAAAAAATGCCAATATTTGCTTGACAAGGATAACTGAAGGTGATATCATACAACTCGAATTAGAACGTGCTAACTTGTGTTTGTAGTAAAGGAGAAAGGTATGAGTTTATTAGAGGCACAGATCGAGGAAGAATATATTATCAAAGAGATCCAAACAGATGATGAAGAGATGGATTCTTTTCTCTTTACATTAGGTTGTTACAGTGGAGAGCCAATTACAGTTATTTCCCATTTAAAGGGAGGTTGTGTGGTATCTATTAAGGATGGTAGATATAATATAGATAAACAGTTGGCGGCGGCTATTATAGTATAGTGGTGAAGTTATTCACCACATATTTT
Source organism: Lachnospiraceae bacterium (assembly GCA_017436865.1). Lineage (GTDB taxonomy): Bacteria > Bacillota > Clostridia > Lachnospirales > Lachnospiraceae > COE1. The sequence continues at coordinate 18,309 of JAFSCH010000014.1, read as the reverse complement.
TTGTCACAAGGTTAGATTTAGCTACCTATAATTAGAAAGTCATCCCTGATGTTAAGGGTGAATAATTTATGTTTTATGAGGAGGAACCTAAATGAGAATTGCTTTAACAGGTAATCCAAACAGTGGTAAGACCACTATGTACAATGCGCTGACAGGAAGAAATGAGCGTGTTGGTAACTGGGCAGGTGTAACAGTAGATAAGAAAGAAAGCCCAATCAAGAAGAACTTTTGTCTAGGAGCAGAAGAGTTAGTTGCGGTAGACTTACCAGGTGCATACTCTATGTCACCGTTTACTTCTGAAGAGAGTATCACAAGTGGCTATGTAAAGAATGAGAATCCAGATGTGATTATCAATATTGTAGATGCAACAAATCTTAGTCGTAGTTTATTCTTTACGACTCAGTTATTGGAATTAGGCATTCCGGTAGTAGTAGCTTTGAATAAGAGCGATATTAACGATAAGAAGGAAACAAAGATTGATACAGCAGTATTAGCTGAAAAGTTAGGCTGTCCTGTTGTAAATACCATTTCGACTTCTTCAAATGACAAGGGATTAGCTGAGGTAGTAAAGATAGCGGTGTCTTTAAAGGGGAAAGAACAGAAGGCTCCATATAATCAGGGAGAAGTTAAGTTAAATGATAAGGCAGAGGTAGAAGCTGCTGATAGAAAGCGTTATGATTTTGTGAATAAGCTTGTAAAAGAGGTAGAAACTCGTAAGGTATTTACAAAGAATAGAAATGCACAGGATAAGATTGATGCTGTTATGACGAATCCGGTTCTTGGTATTCTAATCTTTATTGCAGTTATGTTCTTAGTATTTGATATTTCACAGTCAACCTTTGGTCCTTTCATTGCAGATACATTAGTAGGATGGATTGAAGGATTCCAGGGATGGGTAGCAGAGTTAGTAGCAGATGCAAATCCATTTTTACAGTCTCTTTTAGTGGATGGTATTATCGGTGGTGTAGGTGCCGTTGTTGGATTCCTTCCATTAGTAATGGTAATGTATTTCCTCATCGCTTTATTAGAGGATTGCGGTTACATGGCTCGTGCAACCGTTGTATTAGACCCTATTTTCAAGAGAGTGGGTCTTTCAGGAAAGTCTGTAATCCCTATGGTTATCGGTACTGGTTGTGCAATTCCTGGTATTATGGCTTGTCGTACCATTCGTAATGAAAGAGAGCGTAGAGCAACAGCAATGTTGACACCGTTTATGCCTTGTGGAGCTAAGCTTCCTGTTATCGCATTATTTGCAGGTGCATTTTTCAATGATAGAGCATGGGTTGGTACATTAATGTACTTTGTAGGTATCGTATTAATCCTTTTGGGTGCTTTATTAGTAAACAAGATTACAGGACATAAGTATAGAAAGTCATTCTTTATCATGGAGCTTCCTGAATACAAGCTTCCAAGCTTAAAGAGAGCATTTATTTCTATGTGTTCCCGTGGTTGGGCATACATTGTAAAGGCTGGTACAATTATCCTTGTATGTAATACAGTTGTTCAGATTATGCAGTCATTTAATTGGCAACTTCAGGTGGTTGAGGAAGGAATGGAGAATACTTCTATTCTTGCAACTATCGCTTCTCCGATTGCGGTATTATTAGTACCTATTGTAGGTATTGCCGCATGGCAGCTAGCAGCTGCAGCTGTTACCGGTTTCATTGCAAAGGAAAATGTTGTTGGTACATTAGCAGTTTGTTATGCATTAACAAACTTCATTGATACAGAAGAATTAGCATTAGTTGGTGGTGCTAATGAAGTTGCAGTAGCTATGGGATTAACGAAGGTTGCGGCTCTTGCATACTTAATGTTCAACTTATTTACACCTCCATGTTTCGCTGCATTAGGTGCTATGAACTCAGAAATGCAGGATAAAAAGTGGCTCTGGGGTGGTATTGCTCTTCAGTTTGGAACAGGTTATACAGTAGCATTCCTTGTATATCAGATTGGTACATTAATTACTGCTGGTACTCTTGGAGTAGGTTTCGTTCCTGGATTCATCGCTGTACTTGCAATGGCTGCAGTATTAGTATATATTATTAAGAGATCTGAGCAGACATTTAATGTAAGGTATGCGTTAAAGAAGAATGCATAGTAGTAATACATAAGGAGTTAGTGCGAAAAGGTATGGAGTTTAATATGGCAAATATAGTTGTAGTAGCAGTAGTTTTGGTTATTATAGGAGCAGCGATTGCTTACATCATAAAAGAGAAGAAAAAGGGTGTAAAGTGCATTGGTTGTTCAGCAGCTGGTAGTTGCTCGCACAATTGCAGTGGAACTTCTGGTTGTGGCTCTCATACGAACACAAAAGAATAAGATAAATAAGGAAAGCCGTTCATGTAAAAAGTGAACGGTTTTTTATATATTGCTATATGCTCTATTTTATAGAAATGGTTGAATATTTTAGTAAAGTATGTTTTAGTAAAATATATTTATCGAAAACAGGAATATAGGAAAGGCTTTAAATATATGGAAAATACAAGAGTACGAATCGTAGACATAGCAGAAGAACTTGGATTAAGTACCGCAACGGTATCGAATGTCATTCATGGAAAAACGAAAAAGATTTCCGATGAAACAGTAAAAAGAGTGCAGCAATTACTAGAGGAACGCCAGTATATTCCAAGTATGGCGGGCATTTTGCTTGCGCAGAATGACTCACGTATTATTGGAGTTGTAATCAATAATCATGAAAAATACGAGGGACATGTGTTGGAAGACCCGTTTGTAGCCTCTTCATTGAACAATTTATCCGTAGAAATAGAACAGTCCGGATATTTTATGATGGTAAAGACAACTACGGATTTAAAGGATATTGTAAAGTTTGCTTCGATGTGGAATCTTGAGGGCATCATTATTATTGGATTTTGTGAAGATGAGTATAATAAGCTTCGTGAATTTATGCGAGTACCTTTTGTGGTATATGATGGGTATTTTGAAAATAAAGGTCGTGTTTGTAATTTGACGATTGAAAATTTCAATGGTGGTGTGCAAATGGGAGAGTATTTTAGAAATCTTGGTCATGAAAAAGCATTGTATCTTTCTGATAATATGATTTGTGTGGATTTGGAACGATATCAGGGATTTTGTCAAGGATTTGGAACTGAGCATGTGGAGTCTTGGTCAATTCCGATGCAGAAACACAGTAGACATCAGTTTTATGAAGAGCATTTTGGAGAAATTTCTAAGTACACTGCCGTTTTTGCAGCATCCGATTATTACGCGATTGACTTTATGCAGTTTGTGATGGCAAAGGGGATACGTGTTCCCGAGGACATATCTGTTTCTGGATTTGATGATAATCCGATATGTGAGCAGGTGGTGCCAAGTCTGACTTCAGTTCGCCAGGATGGAAGAGAGCGTGCAAGAGAAGCCTTATCTACTTTACAGGCATTAAAGCAAGGAGAGAAGGTAGAATTGCAAAAGGAACTATCAGTTTCACTAGTAATGAGAAATAGTACAGCAAAATGTACAAAAAAATAAACGTATTTTTATAACGGGTTACACGTTTAACCTATTGTGAATTAAATGCTTTCCGAATACAATAAAGGTAGAGGTCTAAGAGTATTACGGAAAGGAATGAAACTTATATGAAAGGAAATAAAACATTTTTAAGAACAGTTTGTAACATAGCAATCCCTGTTATGCTTCAGTGTATGCTACAGTCATCCTTTAGCATGATAGATCAGATTATGATAGGACAGCTTGGTAGTGTGAATATAGCAGCGATTGGCTTGGCAAGTAAATTTTTCTCTATTTTCTCAGTAACAGTTGCGGCAATTGCAACAGTAGCAGGTATTATGATTTCACAATATATAGGGAAAGAGGAAAAAGAGGAAGTAGACAAGAGTTTTTCGGTTAATGTGGTAGCCTCTTTGCTACTGGCAGTGATTTTTATGGCATTGTGTATCTTCATACCGGAAAATATTATGAGAATTTACACCAAAGAATCGGAAATATGTACGGTTGCGGCTTCTTATTTAAGAATTTTGGCTATTACATTTATTCCGGTTGCTGGGGCAACCTTAGTATCGACGATGCTTCGTTGTATGGAAAAGGCTTCCTTGCCATTGTATGCAAGTATTGTGGCAGCAATTGTAAATACGGTTTTAAACTATGTTATGATTTTTGGTAAATTTGGTTGTCCTGCCATGGGAGTGGAAGGTGCTGCGATAGCAACGGTTATTTCCCAGTTAGTGAATCTTTTCATCATGGTAATTGCATTAGTAAGATTATATAAGAAGGAAGAAAGAACTTTTGTTTTTTCTATAAAACTTGGAAAAGTTGGTTATCAGCAGTATTTTGTTATGCTTATACCGATTTTGATAACAGAATTTTTTTGGAGTCTTGGAGAAAACGTATATGCATCGGTCTATGGACATATGGGAACAGCGGCATGTGCAGCAATGACTTTGACCAATCCGATTCAAGGATTAATGATAGGAGCATTAAGTGGTTTGGCGCAGGCTGCAGGTATTTTGATAGGAAAATCATTAGGTAAGGAAGAGTATGATGAGGCATATCAAAATGCAAAGAAGCTGACATACTATGGATTTGTTGGGTCTTTATGCTTATCTATTCTTTTGATTCTGTTGAGAAAGTTCTATGTAGATATTTATGCGGTAGAGGATTCAGTGAAACTACTAGCTGGAAATGTATTGGTAGCATTTGCTTTTATTTCACCGGTAAAGGTTTTAAATATGATTTTGGGTGGTGGAATCATAAGAAGCGGAGGAAAAACAAAGCTTGTTATGTGGATAGATATGATTGGAACTTGGGGATTTGGCGTACCGCTTGCATTAGTAACTGCTTTTGTTCTCGGAATGCCAATTTATTGGGTATATTTCATATTATCATTAGAGGAAGTGATAAGACTTCTGATTGCAGTGGTAGTATTTCGAACAAAGACATGGATGCAGAGTTTGGTAGTATAAATATTATATTATAAGAAAAGACCATGAAGTCATTCTTTCATGGTCTTTTTGTATTTATATCTTATTTTAGATATAGATAATATCGATACCACCGAAGTTACATTCGCCTGTCAGATATAGGGTATGTATGCCGTCTGGCTGAGATACCCCTTTTTCATCAACACCGCCAAATACACTGTGAATCTGATTTATAACAATCCAATTCTTTGGTACATAGATTTCTGTGCCGCCAAAACTATTTTCGATTGTAACTGTTGCCTGTGAGTCCTGCATAATGGTATTGGTAAAGTAGAGTTTCATTGCACCAAAGCTACATTCAAAACGTCCGCCTTTGAAGTTATCGGAATTTATATATTTTACACAGGAACCAAAGTTTACTTCTTGTCTTATGTATTCGTTGGTGTCCATATCAATGACTTCATCAAAGGAAACATGTTCTCCGGAATGGAAATGTTTATCATTACAGCAACCATGATATTTCTTCTTGGGAAATAACATATTGCAACCAATGCTTAACAGAATAGCGGCACCGAATAAAGTAAACGGAGCAATTTGAGTAATTCCAAGAGGTTCTTTATAAATCACACATAGAAAAGCAAGTGGGAAAAAGATACCAAAATAATTAAGTCGTACAATACTTTTTATAAGAATTGCAAGTAAAATAATGGTCCAAAGTAAATTCCATACATTGATTTGCAGTCCTTGCATAAAATCAGTATGGGAAAAAAGTAAACATATAGCTCCTAAAATAAAAAGTACACCCCATAAAATTCTTTCTTTTTTCATCGTCTCATCCTCATTTCTTCTATTTTTTCTTTTAAAGGTTTAAAGTAATATCTTGAAACATATACCTGTTTATGGCTTTTGGTAAATTCCACAAGACAAGTAGATAAATTTCGGGTCATGGAGTATATTTTATCGACATTTAGTATGGCTGATTTGGATACTCGCATAAAATAACCTGGTAAACGTTCCTCGAGTTCGTAGAGCTTAAGTTTTGTATGATAGACATCTTTAGCAGTATGGACATTGATGATGCCATCGTCTGTTTCGAAGAAAAGTATCTCGTTTAGTTCGATATAATATTCCGTTTCCCCTTTGTAAAAGATAAACCGTTGGTTTCCGGCAGCAATTTCCGAAAGTGCCTGCTGAATCAATTGTACTTCTTTTGTCAGTCCTGCACACCGGATTACGACCTCGCTTTCCAAGGCGGTTTCATCGACCTCTATTTTTATTTTCATCCGGTTTGAATCTCCTTTGAATGTTGTTCTTGTTACAATCCTATCATAGGAGATAAAAGGAGTACTGTAAATAAAAAATAAGTAAGTGGTTATTTTTGACTGGTAAGTGGTAAAAAAAGAGCGCCATTTTTTATGGCGCCCATTACTAAAATTGATTATGTTCTTTCATACATTGGATGAAATCGTCTAAAGGAATCGGTTTGCTATACAGATATCCCTGATACCAGTGACAGCCAAGAGCCTGTAACAAATCTCTTTGTTCTGTTGTTTCTACATACTCGGCAATAACTTTGATGTTCAGTTCTTTTCCTAATTCTACAATAGAAGAGATTATTTTTTGATTGGTTTCATTTTCTATTATATTTTTCACTAAGGAGCCATCCAGTTTTACAACTCCAAAGTAATTCGATTGTAAATAGATGAGAGAAGTATGTCCCATTCCAAAATCATCAATTAATAAGGTATGTCCTAAGTTGTTCAAACGTTTCAGTTTTTCCGTAACGAAATCAGCGTTTGAGATAACATCCTGTTCTGTAATTTCAAGCCACATATATTCTGCTGGTATATCATATTTACGCAAACAGGAATCAATACATGTTTCGATATCCCACAAAAGAGATTTGCCGGTAATATTAATAGAGATTTTAAAGTCACCATCATATTCTTCAGAAGTCTTTTTTATGGCGCGACCTGCTATATCAAAGATATATTCTTCTAACTGTTGCAGGATACCACCTTCTTTTGCAAGATGAATAATAAGTGGAGGATAAATAAACCCATACAGAGGATGAATCCAACGAAGTAACGCCTCTGCACCTAGACATTTTCCAGTATCGTCCATTTGTGGTTGATACAATAGGAATAGTTTATCCTCTTTAATAGAAGTTTTTAAATCTTCTAATAACATGCGGAAAATTTGTCCTTGACTATCTGCTCTAGTTAAAAATTGAGGAACTTCATTCATTAATTCATCATTTTGAAGATCGTTAATAATGATATTAAGCTTTTCTTTGGCAATGGTTTCCTGAACCTGTTTATGCATCTGAATGAATGGATAATAAATAGCCATTCCAATCATGATACAAACGATTTGAAGCAACGAGCCACGTATGGACCCAGTTCCAAGATATCCACTTAAAATAAATGGGGTAGACCATGCAACTTCATGGATAATTGGAGGAACCAAACCAATATACGTTACCCAATATGCTAACGTATATATAACAATAGGTGTCAGAATAAAAGGTATGGCTAATATGGGATTTAGCACAATTGGTATTCCAAAATTGAGTACCTCATTTAAGTTAAAAATAACGGTAGGGGATGCCAGTTTGGCATAATTACTCATGCGATCCTTTCTAAAAAAGAATAAAAGTACTAAAAGCACACAAATGGTAGTTCCGCAACCACCCATTACAACATAAGTATCAAAAAAGCTTTTGCTAAAAATGATATTTTCAGTAACAACAGAAAACATGCCCTGAGCAACAGGCTCTAATACATGGCTTCCGTGGAAACCGCATATCCATAAGAGATGTAATAAAAAAGTATATAACAGGCCTGAGCTGAAGTTATTATCAATATTTGCAAATAAATTACAGGATGTATTAGTAAACAATTCATTTAAATTTCTTACACCTGTGAGAAAATATAGTAACTGAGTCAACTTAACAACAAGGCAAATAACCAATGCCATAGGTATGAGGGTATTAATTGCATTGGTGCAGATGACATTCATTCCTAAGGAGTATTTTTTTAGTGAAAAAATAGTTATTCGTTTGATTTTATCATAGCAAAAGCAAGAAAACATAGTAATGAATATTGCAGAAAAGCTACCTTTCGCACCTAATGCTTCAAAATTAAAATGTTCACTTGCAATATGTAGCTGGGAACTATAGGAACCTAAAGCAACAATAATATATAAACCTACTTTATCAGTTGTTTCATTATTTTCCATGCCATAGCACAAACTAAGAGCAATGACCAATGCAAGAGAGAAAAGTCCGAAAGTTCCTTGATAGATGGCATCAAGAATAATATGTAGTTGTTTAAAAAACGGAGAAAGGGAGTCATAATTAATAAATGGAAGGTTAATCAAAGCACACGCAATACCACCTATGAGAACAAGCGGAATCATCATAGTTAAGCCATTACGAATAATGGTTAAAAAAATGTTATTTTCTATTTTAAATGTAATTTGTTTAATTTTTTCTTTAGAAGGCATTACAATTCTCCAATCAAATTTATTTAGAAACCAAAGTATAAAATTACTATTAATATAATACCACAATTTGTATATGCAATACAATAAAATAACAATAAATTTATAAAATGGGGATTGACCATGCACTAGAGAAAAAGACTAATATTGTTGTAAAATGAGAAAATCCCGTCTATTATAGTGATGGACGGGATTTCTTATAGGGGGTCATGAAATGTATTTTTACATTTTGCCATCTCCACCAGGACCATCTTTGCGTGGTACCTCATCAGGAATGACCTCTTGCGGCAAGTCTACCTGTGGGATATTGCCATCATCGTAGTCATCTGCAGGTTGCTGATCGTTTGGTGTAATTATAATTTTGTTATTCATATTGGTATTATTATCCATTTCTGTAGTACACCTTCCTTTCATGGATAGGGTGTGTAGAAGTTGGGAAAATATGCATAAAATTAGAGGAGGATAATTATGGCATATCAAATGATTCACTTAGAAATAGCATATAGATTATTAGAAAAATTTACTTGGATTGTAAAGCGTGAAGATTTTTTGTTAGGAGCAATTGCTCCAGATGCAGTTCATTTTCATGATAAATATGAAGTGTGTTTAAAAGAGCAGAGCCATTTATGGAATTGTGGCCCGAAATGGGGAATTACGCTGGAGTCAGAGAAGTGGGAGAAAAATGTGCTGGCTTTTTGGGGAGAACATAAAAAAGATGATAATAAAGATTTCATAGCTGGGTATTGTGTACATATTTTAACGGATTGGTTAAATGACATTAGGATATGGAGTCCGTTTCGGAATGCGAATATAAAAGGTGATAAGGTAGAAGAGATTTATCACATGTATCAAAAGGAGGCAATTGGCAGTGACCAATGGCTGTATCAGAACAGTAGTAATACCGAAAAAATCATGGAATTGCTGTCACAAAGCAAAGCACATTCTATAACAGGTTGTATTGAGAAAGACGATATAGAACGGCAGAAAAAGCATATTTTGACAGAACAGTATAAGGACATAGAAAGTCAAGATATAAATGGGTATTGTTATTGTTCTAAAGAGATTATCATGTCATTTATAGAGGAATGCGTGGAAAAAATATCTGAAATGATATAGCCCACATATTGAGAATCAGATTAAGCTGATGTATATTGCAGCGAAATATGAACCACTTAACCGATAATTCGTACCACTTACTTTCTAGATATAGAAAGATGTTCTTTATTAATATAAAATGTAACTATTCAGTACCTTCATAGTTACGTGTCAAAATCCATCTAAAATTGCTTCGCAATGGGATTTTGACTTTCCAAATCTACGTCTTCTTACGGCATACGCAGTAAATGCGTATGCCTGCTGAACAGTTACTATAAAATTACAATTGTTTAGGGAAAGTCGAAGCAAGTGCGACTGAGACGGTAAGAATCTTATTTAGAAGAGAAAGAGGTTATGCAGATGAGTTTACTAATTATAAATACAATGTCAGAGGATGATGAATCTGCGCAAAATTGTATTCAACAACTGATAAAGGATAAGCAAGATTATAAGGTGATTCATACAGAGAATATGAAAATTAATCCTTGTATCGGATGTAATGCCTGTTGGTTAAAAACTCCGGGAATCTGTGCGATTAAGGATGATTATGAGGAGATATTAAAGGCATATTTACAATATGATATAGTTCTTTTCTTGGCAGAAACATCGTTAGGATTTGTACGTTATCCGATGAAAAATGTGATTGATCGTATATTGCCTCTAGCAACGATGTATATTTGTGTAGTAGATGGACAGATGCGACATGTACCACGCTATGATAAGAAGAATACCTTTGGTTTGATATATAAAGGTATGGCGGATCAAGATTATTTGTCACATTGGATGGAACGTGTAGCAATTAATATGCATGGAACAAGTATTGGTGCATTTACGATGGAACAGATACAGGAAAGGCAAGGGTATTAATATGCTTTTAGTGATAATCAGTGGAGCAACAAGAGCAAAAAATCAAAGTAATACGGCAAAGATTATAGAGGCTTTTCGTAAGGGATATGAATCAAAAGGGCATACAACAGAGGTATGGTATCTTGCGGATCGTTCACAATGGGAAATGGCAAGAGCAGCATTTTATAAGAATGATAATATCCTTTTTGCGTTACCGTTATATGTGGAAAATATACCGGGAAGTATGTTGGAATTTCTGGAAACAATAGAAAAGAAAAAGGAAGCAGGAACGAAAATAGCATTTTTATTGCAGGGTGGTTTTCCGGAAGCCTCTCAGTTACGTTGCTGCGAAACATATCTGGAAACGTTACCTGCTATGCTTGGTTGTGAATATGCGGGAACGTTGCTCAAAGGAGATATGTTTGGACTTAGTTTGGTAGATGATAAGCAAAGAGTAAAAGCATTACAGCCATTTGAAGAAATGGGAAAGAGATTTGCAAAGACTCATAGCTTTAACAAAGAAGAAGTAAATCAATTTGCAGGACCGGAGTTCTTCCCAAAAGGCGTTTTGCGAGGATTTCACCTTATTGGCAGACATATACAGAGAATATTTATGAATAAAATAGCAAAATCCTTAGGTTGCAAACAAAAACTGGATGTTAGACCGTATGGACATATATAATAGAACAAATAAAAGATAGGGGAGAACATAGGAATGAAAAAAGCAACAGGATTAGACTTTTTAGTATTGGCATTGCTTGCTTTTGCAGGTATTGGATTGGAGGTTATCTATGCATTTTTGTTAGAGCCAATCTTATACGGTGCTCAGCTGGGGGAATGGAATACATGGCAAAATATTGTCCATTGGACAATCACAAGTGCTTCATGGGGAGTTGTAGCATATTTTCTGGTGCAGAATGCTAAGAAAAAGTATGATTTTGATATGTTCAAAAAGGGCGAGCCGCTCAAGCTCTGGCAATGGTTTTGTATCGTTGTAGTTATTGGGCTAAGTCTGATTATCTCTTACCAAGACTGGAATGGCTTTAAGGTAATTAAGGAGTTTGTATATAATGGTTGGTTAAAGTTTATTTTCCAATATATTTACTACATATTTGAAACTATTTTAGTTACTTTGATTCTTGTTTTTGCGCAAAAGGCATTTGAGAAGTGGTTTCACAAAGAAAATATTCCATATGGTGGTATTATCTTAGCATTGACATGGGGAATCGGTCATTTCTTTACTAAAGATATCGTGACAGGAATTCTTTGTATGATTTCCGGTTTTGCATTCGGAAGTGTATATTTGTTGGCAAATCGTGATATTCGAAAGACATTTCCGATTGTGCTGGTGATGTTTGTGTTATAAGTGGATGAATATTTTCTTGACAAACAAATAGTTCGGGTATAGAATCAAATTACTTCGAACATGGAAGTAATAAGAAGGATGGAGGGGATGTTGATGAATAAGCAGGATGAGTTGAGATTGCAGGAGGATGCATTTCAGTTCATTGAAGAGATAAAAGAATTACTGTCACCTGACATCTGGAATAATATTTTATTAAATTGTTCTAAGAATGAAATATTAATTTTCTGGCTTTTATATCGTAAGACAGAAGCAAATATGACAGAAATTGCGGAATATATTCATGTTCCGCTAAATACTGCAACGGGAATTGTGGGAAAGCTGGAAAAAAATGAGTTTATTACAAGAGAAAGGCTGAAAGAGGATAAACGAGTAGTAGTTATTAGGCTTACGGAAAAAGGAAATGCACAGGTAAAGGCATTGGTGGATGAAATTACCTATTATGCAATGCAAACGATTTCCGTTTTCTCTAAGGGAGAGATGGAGCTTTTCTTTAAAATGTCTAAGAGAGTGGTGGAAGTGTTAAAACAGGGACATAAAAGAGAAGAGAAGAAAAGTACTATTCGAAAGATTACAATTGAATAGGTTTTAATAATGGAAGAATAACAGGCAGTTTATGATGAAAATCAAAACTGCCTATATCAAAACAAAATACTTCGATACTCGAAATATTCAAAAAAGGAAATAAATATAATCATACAATGCTATGAAAGAATGACGGTATAGAAAAGGAAATGCCGAAATTGCGAAAGGAGTAGAGAAATGAGCAAAATTTATATTTTTACAGGTAAGGGCGGTGTTGGAAAAAGCAGCATAGCTGCAGCACATGCCATAAAGAGTGCTTTAGAAGGTGAGAGAACGATATTAGTAAGTACAGATATGGCACATAACTTGGGAGATATTTTTGAAGTTAATCCAGAGAAAGAACCGTTAAAAGTAATGGAGAATCTGGATATTTATGAGATTGACCCGGAGTATGTCATGGAACATGATTTTCAAGATATTGCAAGCTGTGTCTCCAATATGTTATCCGAGGTGCAAAGCAATGATTGGAGTGATATAGGGTTAGCTCCCGGAATGGAAGAATTGTTTTCTTTGTTAAAAATTTCCGAAATGCAAAAAGAGGGTATATATGACAGAATCATTGTTGATTGTGCTCCAACAGGAGAAACCTTGTCCTTATTGAAGTTTCCGGAGTTGCTTTCCTGGTATATGGAGAAATTGTTTCCAATTGGAAAGCTTGCAATTAGATTGTTATCACCAATATCAAAAGCTGCTTTCCGTATTGAGTTACCTAACAAAAGGGCAATGAATGATATAGAAAGACTATATATAAAGCTACAAGAGCTTCAGGAATTGTTCAAAGACAGGGATACAACAAGTATTCGAATTGTTACAACTCCTGAAAAGATGGTAGTAGAAGAAACGAAGCGAAATTATTTGTATATGAATCTTTATAACTATAATGTAGATGGATTGTATATTAATCGTGTTTTGCCAAGAGATATTAATAATCCGTTTTTTAGTCAGTGGTTACAGATACAAGAAAAATATATCAATCAGCTTTATGAAAGCTTTGGAATGTTGCCTATTTATACGATTCCTTGGTATGAAGAGGAGTTAAAAGGACAGATGGCGATAAATAGAATGGCAAAAGAGGTGTTAAAGGAATCTGATATTTTTGAAATAAAAACCATTCATGAAAGAGAAGTATTTACAAAAAATGAAAAAGGATATTTGTTGGATGTAGCGCTTCCGGGAGCAAATAAAAAAGAAATGGACTTATATCAGTCAAGGACGGATATCGTAATAAAGCTAAAGAATTTTAAGCGTAATATTCCACTTCCGAATATTCTTAGGAACTATTTAATTACATCTGCAAAGCTGGAAGAAGGAGTATTGCGCATACAGTTTGAAAAAGGAGAGGAAACGGATGAGTAGTGAGATGGTAAGACGATTAAAGGTGGCAGGAGACTATCAGAGAAAAGCAATCAAGGCACTATTTCCGGAAGAGATGAGTGGACATTTGGATGTGATAGAGAGAGAAGTAAAAGCAATGCTTGTGGAGCTTGCAATGGAAATTGGAAAGGAATATAAGGAAACAACAGAGGAAAATAAAAAGACAAAGAAGGTTGATATAGAATGAGAATTAGTAACTGTAATGGATTTTTGCATAGTAATTATGAAGGGACTGAATAATTATGAGAATTATTATATATACAGGAAAAGGTGGAGTAGGGAAAACAAGCATGGCGGCTGCAACGGCATGTAGAATTGCAGAGGAAGGAAAAAAGGTTTTGATTATGAGTACGGATCAGGCGCATAGTCTGGGGGATTCCTATGAAACAGAGCTTGGCAAGGTGCCGGTGAAAATTGCAGATAATCTGGATGGGTTGGAGATTGACACAGTATATGAAAGTGAAAAATGCTGGGGAAATTTAAAAGAGTATTTTAAGAAACTCTTATCCATGAAAGGCGAGGAAGGAATAGAAATGGAGGAGCTGCTGGTTTTTCCGGGATTGGAAGAGTTGTTCTCCATGTTTAAGATTCTGGAAATCTATGAAGAAGGGTACTATGACACTTTGATTGTAGATTGTGCACCAACAGGGGAGACATTGGCTTTGTTAAAATATCCGGAAAAGTTTTCGAACTTGATACAAAAGGTTCTGCCAATTAAGAAAAAGGGAGTAAAATTAGTGGGACCGGCAGTAGAAAAGACAATGAAAATGCCTATGCCTGGAGAAGAAGTGTTTGATGACATTGAATATTTAATGGAAAAGCTGGAAAAGCTTCAGAATCTCATGTTGAATAAAGAAATTGTAAGTTTAAGAGTTGTCACGACACCTGAGCAAATTGTATTAAAGGAAGCAAAGCGTAATGTAAGTTGCTTATATCTTTATAATTATAATGTGGATGCGATTATCGTAAATCGTATTTATCCAAATCGTGCAATGGAGGGATATTTTAATAAGTGGATGGAAATGCAGGAAAAATCACTTTGTGATATCAAAGAGAGTTTTCATGAAATACCTTGTTTTTATGTGGAGCTACTGGATAAGGAACTGTGTGGTATTTCCGTATTAAAAGAGGTTGGAGAGACTATGTATGGTGAAAGCAATCCAAACGATGTTTTGTTCCAAGAAGAAATATATAAAATGGATAGTAAAGAGAAAACATTACGAATCTATTTACCATTTGCCGAGAAAGCAGAATTGTCTCTCAAACAGACAGAGGACGAGTTGGTGATTGGAATAAAAAACGAAGTTCGTCGTTTTTTCATACCACAAGCATTTTTGAAAGAGGAGATAAAGGGAGCTAAGTACGAAGATGGATATTTGAACATAAGATTTTAGGCGTATTGACTTTAAGTGGTTTTTATCGTGAAAAAACAATGAAACATATGCAGGTTACTTCCGTTCTATTACCACTTATCGGAGGATATCGACCACTTATCTTTTAGCTATAGAAAAAGAAAAAACTCTCATATATACTGAAAAACGATTCAAGAAGAGTATATAAGAGGAGAGGGAAAAACATGTGGAATCGTAATTTTTTAATGGTCGTAATCGGACAGATTATATCGTTGTTTGGCAATGCAATATTGAGGTTTGCATTGCCATTATATTTGCTGAATGAAACCGGTTCAGCGGCATTGTTTGGAATGGTAAGTGCTTGTTCTTTTATACCGATGATAGTATTAAGTCCAATTGGCGGTATTTTTGCAGATCGTGTAAACAAACGTAATATTATGGTAGTACTTGACTTTGCTACGGCTATATTGGTACTTATGATTATGCTGTTATTAGGAAAAATGAATTTGGTAGTATTGCTATTTGGTGCAATGTTTATATTGTACGGTGTTCAGGGAGCATATCAGCCGGCAGTACAGGCGAGCATTCCGGCATTATTATCGGAAGAGCACATTATGCAGGGAAATGCAGTAATTAACTTGATAAGCTCTTTTTCCGGTTTGATTGGTCCTGTAATAGGTGGTGCATTATTTGGTTTTTATGGCATTATGCCGATTTTATATGTAAGTGCTGTATGCTTCCTGCTATCAGCAATTATGGAGATATTTATTCATATTCCTTTTGAAAAAAAGCAGACACAGGGCAATATTTTTGCAATTGGCTTTGGAGATTTAAAGGAAAGCTTTCATTACATAAGTAAGGAGCAGCCGTTGATTATAAAGCTATCACTTGCGGTTGCTGCAATTAACATGATATTAAGTGCGCTTATTATAATTGGTCTGCCGGTTATCGTAACACAAATGCTTGCATTTGAAAGCGAAGCAGCTAACCGTTTATATGGATATGCGGAAGGTGTCATGGCGATAGGCTCTCTTTGCGGGGGAATGGGAGCAGGAGTATTTGCGGGCAAAATGAGAACCAGAAATGGATATATGTTACTATTTTATGATGCTTTGACGCTAATTCCGATAGGAATAGCTCTTTTGTTACCAATGCCTGCGATGGTTGCATATATCGTGATTTTGGTTAGCTGTTTTGTGATGATGTTCTTAGCAAATCTATTCTCTATTCAGTTAATGGCATATTTGCAAATGATAGTTCCGGCAGATTTAATCGGAAAGGTTATTTCCTGTGCTATGTGTATTGGAATGTGTGCTTCCCCAATTGGTCAGGCAATCTATGGTGGTTTATTTGAAGGAATGAGGAGTTGTATTTATCTTGTTTTCTTTGCGGCGGCAGTATTGACGGTAGCGCTGGCTTTTGGACTGAAAAAGGCATTTGTAGAGTTGGAAAAGATTGTTGATGGCAGTATACAAAAGCATGAAAAATAGGTTATACTTTAAATAGAGTGGTTGCATAATTACAGGATTAGCATTTCATATAGAAGGAGACGTAACATTATGGCAAAAAATGTTGCAATCGGAATACAGAACTTTGAAGACATCATAAAAGGCAAATATTTTTATATAGATAAGACCGACTTTATAAAAGAATGGTGGGATAGTGGAGATAGTGTAACTTTAATTACACGTCCTCGCCGTTTTGGTAAAACGCTGAATATGAGCATGGTAGAGCAATTCTTTTCTGTAGATTATGCGGATAGAGGAGATTTGTTTGAGGGACTTTCTATATGGGAAAATGAGGAGTATAGGCAGATACAAGGAACATATCCTGTAATATTTTTGTCGTTTGCAAGAATAAAAGAAAGTAAATTTTCGCTTACAAAAGAGAAGATAAGTGAGATATTGATTGATTTATATATTAAACATTCTTATTTAAGAGAAAGCGATGTATTGACAGAAGCGGATAGATTATTTTATGCAAGAATGATGAGTGAAACACCAAGAGAAAGTGATTTGACATCATCGTTGCATAAGTTGTCGGATTATATGTACCGCTATTATGGTAAAAAGACAATTATTATATTAGATGAATATGATACACCTATGCAGGAGGCATATATCAATGGATACTGGGATGAACTGGTATCGTTTACTAGGAGCTTGTTTAATTCGACATTCAAAACCAATCCTTATCTAGAGAGAGGCTTGATGACGGGAATTACTAGGATTAGTAAAGAATCCATATTTTCTGATTTAAATAATTTGGAGGTAATAACGACTACATCTGATAAATATGCTACATGTTTTGGATTTACTGAAAATGAAGTATTTCATGCATTGGATGAGTACGACTTAAGCGATGAAAAGGAAAGTGTAAAGGCATGGTATGATGGATTTACCTTTGGAAAATATCAAGATATATATAATCCATGGTCTGTACTGAATTTCCTTGATAAAAACCAATATACAACCTACTGGGCGAATACAAGTGGAAACAGACTGATAGGAAAGTTGATACGTGAAGGTAACAGTGAAATAAAGGAGCAGTTTTCGGATTTGTTAAGCGGTAATGTGCTGAGAGTTCCAATAGATGAACAGATTGTATACAATCAGCTGGATGAAAGTCAAAATGCGATATGGGCATTATTAGTAGCAAGTGGCTATTTGAAGGTAATGCGTTATGACAGACTGGAAATGCTGGAACGTGGTGAAAAGGCTTGTTATGAATTGAAAATAACAAATTACGAAGTAGAATTAATGTTTGAAAGCATGGTAAGTGGCTGGTTTGGTACGAAAGAAATGGAATATAATGCCTTTATAAAAGCCATGCTTCAAAAGGATAAAAAGGCTATGAATGCTTATATGAATCGTATTTGCTTATCGCTATTTAGCTATTTTGATACGGGAAATCGTCCATCAGGAAGTGAACCGGAGCGTTTCTATCATGGATTTGTATTAGGATTAATGGTAGATATGCAAAAAGACTATATCATTACATCAAATCGAGAAAGCGGTTTTGGCAGATATGATGTGATGATAGAGCCTAAAAATCCACAAAAGGATGTAGCTGTTATCATTGAGTTTAAGGTACATGATACTGAGGATGAGAAGGATTTACAAGATACAGCACTAGCAGCATTACAGCAGATAGAGGATAAAAAATATGCTACCATACTAGAGAATAAAGGTGTACCTGCAGATAGAATCTATCGTTATGGATTTGCGTTTGAGGGTAAAAATGTATTGATTGCAGTGGGCTAAGGAAGAAAAGGGTGTAGAAATACATCCTTTTT
>JAFSCH010000105.1 GCA_017436865.1 Lachnospiraceae bacterium | reverse complement strand
AATCATTTGTTCGTAATTATCTTTGAATATTTCTTGTAGTATGTTCATGAAATAATTATAGAACAAAAAAGGCAAAAGAAAAACCTACCCCTCAAAGATTGAGGGGCAGGGGAGCTGAAGTGTCGAAGACACTATTTTTATTCCATAGGAAAGTTCTTCGAAAGGAAAATGCTGTTGCATAAATTTGTAAAAAAATCACAAATTAACTGGTTTACAAAACAATTGTCAGATTATATAATATATTTACATAATATTTCGAAAAAAGCTAAAGTATTATGTAAAAGCGACCGATATAGTTAACAGATGGCAATATCGGAGTTCTTAGGGTATTTCTTATAAAAAAAGTATGAAACCCCTTTGAAAAATGGTTAGATTAGGTTATAATGGCCTAGTATGTTAAAGTGATATCATTGGGTATAATGAAGATAGATAACCATTAGAAAGGGGCAGAAAAAGTAATGCAGTATACAGATATTGGAATAGACCTTGGAACAGCAAGTATATTAGTTTACATCAGAGGAAAGGGAGTTGTTTTAAAAGAGCCTTCCGTAGTTGCCTTTGATAGAGATACGGAGAAGATAAAAGCCATTGGAGAAGATGCGAGATTAATGTTAGGTAGAACCCCTGGAAACATCGTAGCGGTAAGACCACTTCGTCAGGGTGTTATTTCTGATTATAAGGTTACAGAACAGATGATGAAGCATTTCATTCAGAAAGCTCTTGGAAGAAAAACATTTCGCAAACCAAGAATTGCAGTATGTGTACCTAGTGGTGTAACCGAAGTAGAGAAGAAAGCAGTAGAGGATGCTACCTATCAGGCAGGAGCAAGAGACGTTTCTATTATCGAGGAGCCAATTGCAGCAGCAATTGGTGCTGGTATTGATATTAGCAAGCCTTGTGGAAATATGATTGTAGATATTGGAGGTGGTACATCTGATATCGCTGTCATTTCTCTTGGAGGTACTGTAGTCAGCGCATCTATTAAGGTTGCAGGCGATGACTTTGATGAAGCAATCGTCCGTTACATGAGAAAGAAGCACAATCTTTTGATTGGTGAGAGAACAGCAGAAGACATTAAAATCAAAATTGGGTCAGCATTCAAGAGAGCAGAAGTAGATTACATGGACGTCAGAGGACGTAACCTTGTGACAGGTCTTCCTAAGACAATTCGTGTTTCATCAGAGGAAACAGAGGAAGCATTACGTGAGGCCACTTCTCAGATTATTGATACGATTCATAATGTTTTGGAAAGAACTCCACCTGAGCTGGCAGCAGATATTGCAGACCGTGGTATTGTATTAACCGGTGGTGGTAGTTTGCTTCGTGGACTGGAGGATTTGGTAGAGTCCAGAACAGGAATCAATACAATGACAGCAGAAGATCCTATGACAGCAGTAGCGATAGGAACAGGTAAATACGTAGAATTTCTTGCAGGATACAGGGAAGATATCTAATTACAGACTGCCTCTTAATTGATGACAATTAGGAGGAACATATGCTTAGAGGTCTTTACACAGCCTATACTGGCATGCTGAATGAGCAGTATAGAATGGACATCATGTCGAACAATCTGGCTAATGCAGATACCGTAGGTTTCAAAAAAGAAGGTTCTACAAGCCAGGCATATTCAGAAGTAATGGCAGTTAAAATCAAAGATACTACAGAGGATCCTAACACACCAAAACGATTAGGTAATATGAGTCTTGGTGTAAAAATAGGAGAAACGTATACAGACTTTAGTCAGGGGTCGCTCAGAGATACAGGTAATACCTATGATTTAGCACTTTCCGGTGATGGATTCTTTAATATTGAATTTACCAATAAGGCTGGAGAGACTTCTACAAAATATACAAGAGCTGGTAATTTTACGCTTACTAAGGATGGCTATCTAACAACAAAGGATGGTGATTATGTACTTGGTGAGAATGGAAGGATTCAGCTCTCAACTACGGCAGGTAATACGGTAATCATGGAAGATGGAAGCATCTATCAGGATGACGTGCTTGTGACAAAATTAAAAATTACAGAATTTGAAGATACCAATTATCTAACTCATTATGGTGAAAGCATGTGGGATGCGAAGGAAGGTGCTGTGGCGAATGATGCAACAGACTTCCGTATTCATCAAGGATATGTGGAAATGTCAAATATTTCGGTAGTGACTGAAATGGTGAATATGATTAGCATTCAGAGACAATATGAAGCGAACCAGAAACTGATTACAACCTATGATGAATCATTGGATAAATCCGTGAATCAGATAGGTAGAATTTAATGAGCAAATGCCCGTTAAGTTTGATAAAAGGACATAGTGAGGAGGAATAATTATGGTAAGATCTTTATGGACTGGTGCAACAGGTATGATTGCACAGCAGTTAAATGTTGATAATATTTCAAATAATCTTGCAAATGTAAATACAACCGGATACAAGGCAGAGGCAATGGAGTTTAAGTCTCTTTTGTATCAGACGATACAGACAAAGACAACAACTGCAAATGGTGAAAATAAACCAATTGGGGCAGAAGTTGGTCTTGGAGTTAGAAATTCATCCATTACTTCTATTTTTACACAGGGTAGCTTTTTAGAACAGGCAGGTCCTGCAAATTTTGCGATTGATGGACAGGGAATGTTTGGTATTCAGGGCGCCGATGGGAATACATATTATACTAGAAATGGACATTTTGTGTTTGCAATTGGTGAAGAAGGTTTGACCCTAACAACATCAGATGGACTTCCTGTACTAAGCACAGAAGGTGAGCCGATTGTACTGGAAGAGGACATGGTGGTGGATAAGCTTACTGTAAGTAAAGAAGGTACTCTTTTCTATCCGAACGAAAAAGGTACTTATGAAAGTTTAGATATGACAATTGGTCTTTGGCAGGTTAGTAATCCGGCAGGTTTAAGTAAGATTGGTGATAGTTTATATGAAATAACACCAGCTAGTGGTGAAGCGTTAAGCGAAGCAGATAATGATAATCTTACCAAGAGTGGCTTGAAACAGGGCTACTTAGAAGGTTCGAATGTACAGATTGCGGATGAAATGGTTAATCTGATTGTGGCACAAAGAGCTTATGAAATGAACTCCAAGGTGATTACAACTTCAGATGAGATGCTGCAGCAGGCAAATCAGTTGAAGAGATAGGAAATGTAGAAATTTGATTTTACAGACTTGGAGGTAGTGCTTATGGAAATAAATGGAATGGGTTCATCGTATTCTGATTATCTTATGAATTCAGCAACAAGCGGAAAGACTTCGGCGCTGGAATCAAAACTTGATACAGATGCTTGCGTGAATGCATCGGATGAAGAGTTGATGGATGTATGCAAAGAGTTTGAGGCATATTTCATAGAGCAGGTTTTTGATGCGATGATGAAAACAGCAACTGATTTTTCTGACGAGGAAGAAAATGGATATGCAGCAAAAATGGTAGATTATTTTAAAGATACTGCTGTTCAGGAGTTGACCGCGCAGGCAACGGAACAGAATTGTCTTGGAATTGCCCAGACCTTATATGAACAGATGAAAAGACAATATAGTGCAATTGACCCAGCTACACTTTAGTGGCTGGGTTTTTGTTTTGGTTAAATTTGAATTTAAGAATATTTTATAATTTTTGAATGGTATTTCTTGTACTTCCTTGCTATGATAGAGGATAGGATAAATTCGGAGGGAGATACTTTGGAGACAATAAAGGGCTTCGTGGAGCATATTATATATAAGAATCCGGCCAATGGTTATGGAGTTATCAATCTCATGTCTGATGAGAGTGAAATTACCTGTACGGGCACTTTTACAAGGCTTGATGAGGGTGAATGCATAGAGGTGCATGGTGAATATATAGAACATGCAGTGTATGGAATGCAGTTTAAGGTGGATCATTATGTGGTAGTGCCTCCAGAGGATGCGGTAGCAGTTGAAAGATATCTTGCATCAGGTGCGATTAAAGGGATTGGAGCTGCGCTGGCTGCAAGGATTGTTAAAAAATTTGGAAATGATACATTTCGAATCATAGAGGAAGAACCTGAACGCCTGGTTGAGGTAAAAGGTATTAGCGAGAGAATTGCTAGAGAAATTGCAGCACAGGTAGAAGAAAAAAGAGATGTCAGAGAAGCAATGCTTTTTTTACAAAAATATGGTATTTCTAATACCCTTGCGTTGAAGATATACAATCAATATGGGATGAGGTTGTATAAGGTAATGCAAGAGAATCCGTATCAGCTGGCGGAAGATATTTCGGGTGTTGGATTTCGTATTGCTGATGAGATTGCGAGTAAAATAGGAATACATACAGATTCGGATTATCGTATTCGAAGTGGCATACTATATACTCTTATGCAGGCGGGGGCAGAAGGAAATGTGTATCTTCCTGAATCGCTTTTGCTATCCAAAGCAGCTATGATGCTGGAGCTTACAGAACAACAGATAGAACCGCAGATAGCAAATCTTGCAATGGATAAAAAACTTGTTATGAAAGAACAAAATGGTGAAAAGTGCATTTATAGTATGCCGAATTTTTATGCGGAACTAAATTGTGCAAGAATTCTTCATGAGTTGCAGGAAGCATTTGGGGATGCAGAGCGTCTTACAAAAGTAGAGCGTGATAGGCTGGAAAAAAAGTTGAAAAAATTGGAAGAAGTCAACCAAATGGAGCTTGATGAATTGCAACGCAAAGCAGTTATGGATGCCATAGAAAATGGAATCTTTATTTTGTCCGGAGGACCGGGAACTGGAAAAACCACAACGATTAATATGATGATACGTTATTTTGAAGAGGAAGGTTGTGATATTTTTCTTGCAGCACCTACAGGAAGAGCAGCGAAACGTATGACGGAAGCAACAGGATTTGAGGCAAAAACAATTCATCGCTTGTTGGAGTTGAATGGCTCTGCATCAGAAGATAGAAATGCAACCTTTGAAAGAAATGAATTGAATCCGTTAGAGGTTGATGTGATTATTATAGATGAGATGTCGATGGTAGATATTTATTTGTTTCAGGCGCTTTTAAAAGCTATTACACCGGGTACAAGACTGATTCTTGTGGGAGATCGAAATCAGCTGCCGAGTGTTGGGCCTGGGCAAGTGTTGAAGGACTTGATGGAAAGTAATTGTTTTGCGAGTGTGATGCTGGAGAAGATTTTCCGTCAGGCGGGAGAGAGTGATATTGTTACCAATGCTCATTTGATTAATGAAGGAAAACAGATTGCGCTTGATAATAAAAGTATGGATTTCTTTTTTCTTGCAAGGGATAATGTAAATGTTATTTACAAGCATATGATTCAGTTGATTACAGAAAAACTTCCTAAATTTGTGAAAGCTGGAATATATGATATTCAAGTGCTTACGCCTATGCGAAAAGGGGCACTTGGGGTGGAAATGTTGAATCAGATTTTGCAACAATATTTGAATCCACCTTCAGATAAGAAATTACAAATTTCTCATGGGGATGGTGTTTTGCGTGAAGGCGATAAAGTAATGCAGATGAAGAATAATTATCAACTGGAATGGGAAGTTGTTAGTAAGTATGGAATTACGATAGACAGAGGACTTGGCGTTTTTAATGGCGATGTGGGAATTGTAAAAGAAATTAATGAAACAGCCAAAACGGTACAAGTAGAATTTGATGATGCCAGAAGGGTGACATATCCGTTAGGTGGTTTGGATGAACTAGAGCTTGCCTATGCAATTACAATCCATAAATCGCAAGGAAGTGAGTATCCTGCTGTTATTATGCCTCTTTTAACAGGACCTAGAATGTTGTTTAATAGGAATTTGTTGTACACGGGAGTTACCAGAGCGAAAAGTTGTGTGACGATTCTTGGAAGCAAGGATACGGTTATGCAGATGATTGCAAATGAAAATGAGCAGAAACGATATACGGGATTGAAGGCGAGAATATGCGAAATTGCAGCAGGTATATAGAAAAAATAGTAAATCTTGTTTATCCAAGGCGTTGCCCTGTGTGTGATGATATTGTTCCGATGGGTCAGGGGCTTGCGTGTAATGAGTGTTATAGAAAGATAAAATATATTAAAGAACCAAGATGCCGTAAATGTGGTAAGCAGATGCAGGATGAGAATGCAATGTTTTGCAAGGATTGTGAGAAAAGAAAACATGAATATGAATACGGGTTTGCGCTATATGATTATCAAAGTATGAAAAGTAGTGTTTATCGGTTTAAGTATAGTAAACGGAGTGAATATGCAAAATACTATGCAAAAGATATGATTGAAAATCTTGCAGGGGAAATAGAAAGAATTGGTGCAGATGCATTGATTCCGGTTCCGCTTCATGTAAGCCGTAAAACAAGACGTGGATATAATCAGGCGGAGTTGCTTGCAAAGGAATTGTCAAAGCTTACAGGAATACCATGTTATAGTAAATTGGTAACCAGAGTAAGGAATACAGTTCCTCAAAAAGAATTGAATGTACAAGAAAGACAAAATAATTTGAAAAAGGCTTTTCTTATCCATTCAGATGTTGTAAAATTAAATAAAACTATCGTTGTGGATGATATTTATACCACGGGCAGTACAATAGATGCTGTTGCAAGGGAATTAAGGCAGCATGGTGTGGGGAAGGTTTATTATTTGACCCTTTGCATCGGTGAGGGAATGTAATGGAGGGAATTTTATGAACGTAAGAAACTGCAAAAAATGTGGGAAATTGTTTAACTATATTTCTGGTTTACCTATTTGTCAGGGATGTAGAGAAAAAAATGAAGAAGTTTTTCAGACAGTAAAGAAATATATTCGTGAAAATCCTCGTGCAGATATCCGAGAAGTTTCGGCGGAATGTGAAGTGGAAACAGCTCAGATTCAGCAATGGATACGAGAAGAACGCCTTGAGTTTACGGAAGATTCTCCGATTAAACTTCCTTGTGAGAAGTGTGGAGTCATGATTCGTGCAGGAAAATACTGTGAAAAATGTAAAGGAGCTATGGCGAAGAATCTTTCCAGTGTTATTGAAAAACCAAAGGTGGTTGTAACTTCGGCACCTAAGAAGCAAACAGATCATAGCAGTAAAATGCGTTTCTTGGATAAACGATAAACATTTATCTGACAGCGATAGGGAAGGCTACGGTGCTGTATTAAAGTATATGCATAAAGGGAAAGAAAATGTTAAACGAAGAACGTATAAAATTAATGACCAAAATGGCATCTTATGAGGCAAATGAAGGGAAACGCAACGTTGCTATCGGCAGTTACTTTAGGGGTGATTATATCAGCCTGCAAGTGATTAAGTCGATTGTTAATGCGACGATTGCGTTTGCTATTTGTTTTGCCTTATTTGTGTTTTATGATTTTGAAGTACTGATGACTGGAATTTACAAAATGGATTTATTGGATTTAGGAAGGAATATACTGTTAAATTATATTGGATTTACAGTAGTATATGCTTTGATATCCTATTTGGTTTTTACACGCCGCTATGCAAAGGCAAAGAGAAGTTTGAAGATGTATTACAATAATTTGAAAAAACTTGCGTATCTCTATGATAAAGAGGGTAAAAAATAAAATAGACAGAAAATAGAGTTGTGAGAGGATAGGTTATGACTAAATTACTGGTGCTAAGAGAGCAACTGAAAAGATTTTATGGAAAATATGAGGTGTATATTACACCGGTATTAAAATTTGTATTGGCATTTATGGCCTTTACTATGATTAATCAAGTAATAGGATATATGGGCGCTTTGAATAACATAGCAATTGTTTTGGTTCTAGCGTTGTTTTGCTCTTTTTTGCCTTTAAATCTGACGGTGGTTTTAGCGGCGGCTGTTGCTTTAGTGCATTTGTATGCTTTTTCACTGGAATGTGCAGTTGTTGCCTTGGCAGTTTTTTTGCTTATGTTCATTTTGTACTTTCGTTTTTCACCAAAAGATGCGGTGGTGGTATTATTAACTCCGTTATTTTTTGTTTTTAAAATTCCGTATGTGGTTCCGATTGCTATGGGGTTGATAGGAACACCGGTGTCGGCTGTTTCAGTAGCTTGTGGCGTTATCGTTTATTATGTCATTGGGTATATGAATGAGAGTGCTTCTGCACTGAATGCATTTGATACAGAAGGGGCAGTAGAAAAGTTTCGTTATATTATAGATGGTGTGTTGGGTAATAAGACAATGCTTGTTGTTTTGGTAGCGTTTGCTGCTACAATTGTTATAGTATATTTTATTAGAAGACTTAGTATAGATTATGCTTGGACAATTGCGATTATAACAGGAACGTTAGTGAATATATTGCTTTTGTTGTTTGGGGATTTAATGTTCAATACAAATGTTTCTATAGTAGGACTAATTATTGGAAGTGTTATATCAGCATTGCTGGTTAAAGTATTGGAATTCTTTGTATTTAACGTAGATTACTCTCGTACAGAAATGGTGCAGTTTGAAGATGATGAATATTATTATTATGTAAAAGCAGTGCCAAAGAATACGGTTGCGACGCCTGAGAAGAGGGTAAAGACAATACGTGTTCCGGATAAAGCGGTAAATCATCCGCAGAGAAATTCGGAAACAAAGAGAACGTTAAAATAAAAATGACTGGAATAGTAGAAGATGGGAGAACAGATTTTTAACTTTGTAAATAAATATATTTCAACTCTTTCTTGGCACAGGTTAAGCGTGAGGTGGGAGGATATAGTGGAGATACTCATTATATCCTTTTTAGTGTACCATATTATGACATGGATTAAGAATACCAAAGCGTGGGTTCTTATGAAAGGTATTCTGATTATTTCTGTGTTTATTTTCTTCGCGCTTATTTTTCAGATGAATACGATACTATGGATTGTAGAAAATGTTATTAGTATTGCAGTGATTGGGTTAGTAGTAATATTACAGCCTGAATTAAGGCGTGCGTTAGAGGAAATAGGAAGAAAAAATTTCATTTCTAATATTTTCCCTTTTGAGAAAACGGTATTTGAACGTTTCTCGGATAAAACGGTAAATGATATTGTGAAGGCAAGCTTTGAAATGGGTAAGGTTAAAACAGGAGCGCTCATGGTAATTGAGCAACAGGTGACCCTTTCGGATTATGAGAGAACTGGAATTGAGGTGGATGGTATTGTTTCAAGCCAGCTTTTGATTAATATTTTTGAACATAACACTCCGTTGCATGATGGTGCGGTTATTATACGTGGAAATAGAATTGTATCGGCAACTTGTTATCTTCCACTTTCTGATAATTTGGGTATTAGTAAGGATTTGGGAACTAGACACAGAGCAGGTATTGGTATTTCAGAAGTTACAGATGCTTTGACAATTATTGTTTCCGAGGAAACAGGACAGGTAAGTGTTACATATGAAGGTAAATTGTATCGTAATCTAGATTCAAATGCACTAAAAGAAAAATTGCAGATAGTGCAGAATAAAGAAATAGAAGAGAAGAAGCATAGATTATGGAAAGGAAGGGCTAGAGATGAAAAATAAGCTGACACATAATCTTGGATTGAAGATGCTAGCTCTTATCTTTTCGATAGGATTGTGGTTTGTAGTAAATAATATTACGGATCCTATAGGCGAAAAAACTTTTTATAATGTTCCGGTAGAGATTATTAATGAAGACAAAATTGCTGATGAAGGCAAGGTTTACGAGGTGTTGGAAGGAACAGATGCAATTAATGTCAAGGTCACAGGTAAGAAATCTATCATAAGTTATATTAATAAAGAAGATATTAAGGCGGTGGCAGACTTATCCGAGTTGACTTTTATGAATACGGTTACTATAAAAGTGTCCAGTCTTAAAAATAACACAGAGTTAGAGTTTTCGGCTTCCGTAGATAATATGAAGTTGTCGATTGAGGACATGAAACAGGTACAGAAGATGATTAATACTTCAACGGCAGGGGCACCGGCGGAAGGGTATATTGTAGGAACAGTAACACCGAGTCAGAATGTTGTACGTTTGTCAGGACCGGAGTCCTTAGTTGAACAGATTGATAGAGTAGAGGCTGTTGCAAATATTTCCGGATATGCGACGGATATTACTTCGAGCGTGGAATTAAAGTTCTGTAATGCAGAAGGAGAGGAGATAGAGAGCAATTCTATAAAAACGAACATTTCGACGATAAATGTTGCAGTTACGATTTTAGGAACCAAGGAAGTACCATTGAAGTTTGCGGTACAAGGTAAACCGAAAGAGGGATATGTGGTAAGACATCAGATTACTAAGGTTCCGGAAAAAGTAAAGATTGCTGGACGAAAGAATGTACTTGATAGTGTGTCAGAGATAAATGTGGCAGATGCAGCATTAACAGTGGATGGATTGAGTGATGATATGACAACGGTGGTCAATATTCGCAAATATTTGCCGAATGGTGTGCAGTTAGCAGAGACTAGTTTTGATGGTAATGTGAGTGTAACTGTAGGAATTGAACCGTTGGTTACAAAAGAATATGACATACCGGTTAAAAATTTTGCGGTAGGAAATGCACCGGATGGTTATGAGGTGTATATTCGTGAATTTGAGAATAAAGAGATTAAGGATTACACAATATCTGTAAGTGGTGTGGAAGATGATATTCGAAAGATTAAAGAAAATGATGTGATTGGTGTTGTGGATATGCAAAATATTGCTGAAACGCAGGGTATCACAGAATGGACAGCAGGAAGTTATGTGGGTGAGATTACGTTTAATCTTTCGGAGGGAGTTATTTTGAAAGCACCATACAGTCTGACAGTTGTATTGGTGGATCAGAATAAAGAAACAGAAGAAAGTACGAAAAATGAAGTAATAGAATAAGTGTTACTATATTTAGACAGATTTTAGGAGGAGTAATATGGCTAGATTATTTGGAACAGATGGTGTAAGAGGTGTAGCAAATGATGAATTAACACCGTTACTGGCTATGCAACTTGGTCAGGCGGGAGCATATGTGTTATCGAAAGAGAAAGAGCATAAGCCAACAATAATGGTAGGTTGTGATACTCGAATTTCTGGTGATATGTTGGCGAATGCATTAATGGCAGGAGCTTGTTCTGTTGGAGCGAATGTTGTCTATGTTGGAATTATTCCAACTCCGGCAATTGCATATCTGACAAGAAAATATCGTGTGGATGCAGGTGTTGTTATTTCGGCATCGCATAATCCGGTAGAGTTTAATGGCATTAAGTTTTTTGATGGAAATGGATTTAAGTTACCGGATGCGTTAGAGGATGAAATAGATGCACTGATCAAGAATGGCATGAAAGATGTACAGTTCCCTACAGGGCCAAGTGTTGGTAAAATTAAATATCGTACCGATGCAAGAGAAGAGTATATCAATCATGCGGTAAAATCGGTTCCTGTAGATTTAAGAGGCATGAAGATAGTAGTAGATTGCGCGGAAGGTGCATCTTATTACACATCGGTAGAAACATTGAAAGAGCTTGGAGCGGAGATTGTTGCTATTCATAACAATCCAGATGGAACAAATATTAATGCAAATTGTGGTTCTACTCATATGGAAGAACTTCAAGCAAGAGTAGTGTTTGAACACGCACAGGTTGGTTTGGCTTTTGATGGTGATGCAGACAGACTTCTTGCAGTGGATGAAAATGGTAAGCAGGTAGACGGTGATGAGATTATGGCGATTGTTGGTAACCATATGAAATCACAGGGCAAGTTAAAAGACAATACTATCGTGGCAACGGTTATGAGTAATCTTGGATTTTTCCTTATGGGTAAGGAAAATGGTGTTCATATTGAACAGACAAAGGTTGGTGACCGCTATGTCTTGGAAAGAATGCAGGAAATTGGAGCAAATTTAGGAGGAGAACAGTCAGGACATATTATATTCTTGGATGAGAATACAACAGGAGATGGATTGCTTAGTGCACTTCATCTGTTACAAGTAATGGTTGAAACAGGAAAACCGTTATCAGAGCTTGCAAAAATAATGACTGTACTTCCACAAGCTTTGGTAGGAGCAAAGGTTCCTAATCACAAAAAAGAAAGCTATATGGAATATTCTGAGATTGCAGAAGCGATTGAAAAGACAACTGCTAAGTTTGCAGGGGAAGGAAGAGTGTTGATTCGACCATCAGGAACAGAGCCATTAGTCAGAGTTATGATTGAAGGAAAAGATCAGGCGATGATTGAGCAGGAAGCAAAGGCACTTGCTGAATTAATACAGAATGTAATGTTGTAATTAGAAATTCGTTTGTGTAGCAATTTTAGATAGGATTGCTGTTATACTATGGAGGAATTGAATAGGTACTGGATATTTGGAGGGAAGATATGGTAAGCCAAAAAGTAGTTATTAAGAATCCGACGGGCTTGCATCTGCGACCGGCAGGAAATTTGTGTAAGGAAGCGATGCAATATAGTTCGTTGATTACTTTTACATTTCGTGAAAGCACTGCTAATGCAAAGAGCGTTTTAAGTGTGCTTGGAGCGTGTGTAAAGTGTGGTGATGAAATTGAAATCTTTTGTGACGGAGCGGATGAAAAAGAAGCTTTGGAAGCGATTGTAAAGGCGATTGAAGAAGGTCTAGGCGAATAAAGGGAAAGAATCAGCCCGAATTCAATTCGGGCTTTTTCTATGAAAGGCGGAGAGAATATGTTGAATTATAGAAGATATCATAGAAATCCGGTAGTAAATTATCCGGAAAGAGAATGGCCAAATAAGGAGATTGAAAAAGCGCCTATCTGGTGTAGCGTTGATTTGAGAGATGGTAATCAGGCACTGATTGATCCGATGGTAGTAGATGAAAAGATTGAATTTTTCCAGTTTCTTATAAATATGGGGTTCAAGGAGATTGAAATTGGTTTCCCGGCAGCGAGTCAGATTGAGTTTGATTTTCTTCGTCAGTTGATTGAACGCAAGATGATACCTGATGATGTTTGTGTTCAGGTGTTAACTCAGTGTAGAGAAGAGTTGATTGATAGAACGTTTGAGGCGATTGAAGGCTGCAAGCAGGCAGTAGTACATATTTATAATTCTACATCTACTTTACAGAGAGATGTTGTTTTTCATATGGATAGAGAACAGATTATTGATATTGCGATTAAGGGAACTAATATGGTTAAGGAAAGAGCTGCAAAGTTTCCTGGTAAGATTATTTTAGAATATTCACCGGAAAGTTTTACCGGAACCGAGCTTGATTTCGCGTTGGATATTTGTACAGCAGTTCAGGAAACATGGGGGGCAACTAAGGAAAATCCAATTATCATCAATTTGCCTTCTACCGTAGAAATGAATACACCAAATGTTTATGCAGATCAGATTGAATGGATGAATAAACATTTTAAGAATAGGGAAAGTATTATATTAAGTATTCATCCGCATAATGACAGAGGTACTGGTGTTGCGGCTGCAGAACTTGCTATGCTTGCAGGTGCTGACAGAGTTGAGGGTACTTTGTTTGGAAACGGTGAGAGAACCGGTAATGTTGATATTTTAAATATTGCATATAATATGTTTTCACAAGGAATTGATCCGGAACTAAAGATCGAAAGAGTAAATGATATTATTGAAATCTATGAGAGATGTGTGAAGATGCCGATTCATCCAAGACATCCTTATGCAGGAAAATTGGTATTTACTGCATTCTCGGGTTCACATCAGGATGCTATTAATAAAGGTGTTTCTGCTATGAGAGAGAGAAACAATCCATATTGGGAGGTTCCGTATCTTCCGATTGATCCGGCTGACATTGGGCGTGAGTATGAACCGATTGTTCGTATTAATTCTCAGTCTGGAAAGGGTGGAGTTGCCTTTATTATGGATACTTACTTTGGATTTAAGCTTCCTAAGGGTATGCATAAGGAATTTGCTAATATTATTCAGAAACTTTCTGAGACACAGGGAGAGGTGTCACCAGAACAGATTATGGAGAAGTTCAAAGAGAACTATTTGGAACGTAAGGAACCAATTCATTTCAAAAAGCTTCGTGTAGAGGACTTGTCAGGAGAGACTGTGTCACAATTTGATACAGCAGTAGAAGTGGTTTATACAGATCATGGTGTGGAAAAGAGTTTTTCAGCCAAGGGAAATGGTCCTATTGACGCGGTTCAAAGAGGGCTTCAGGAAAGGCTTGGAGTTAAAATTAGAGTACTTGATTATGAAGAGCATGCGTTACAAAGCGGTGCAAATTCACAGGCGGCAGCATATATTCATATGCTGGATGTGGAGGAAGGAACCGTTACTTATGGTGTAGGTGTAAGTTCTAATATTACAAGAGCCTCGGTTAGAGCTATTTTTTCTGCGGTAAATCGTTTAGGAATTGGTAAAAGATAGAGAAAGGTATGATTTTCGATTATGAAAAAAATTATTGTGACAGGTTGTAATGGACAGCTTGGTCGTGCGATTAATCAGATTTATGAAAATAGTACAGAATACAAATGTGTGAATACGGATGTTGCAGAGCTTGATATAACAAATATTGATGCGGTAACAAAGATGGTAGCAGAGGTAAAACCTTATGCTATCATCAACTGTGCAGCACATACAAATGTAGATGCTTGTGAAACAGATGTGGATAATGCATATAAGATTAATGCGATAGGACCAAGAAATCTTAGTATTGCAGCAACACAAAATCAGGCAAAGATGATTCATATATCAACAGATTATGTTTTTGGTGGAGATGCAACATCTCCATATTTGGAATTTGATCCAACAGGACCAAAGAGTATGTATGGAAAGACGAAGCTTGCTGGAGAGAATTTTGTAAAGGAATTTGCAAAGGAGCATTTTATTATTCGTACTGCATGGTTGTATGGAGATGGCAAAAATTTTGTGAAAACGATGTTGCGTCTTTCAGAAACAAATGATAAGGTGCGAGTTGTTTGTGATCAGTATGGTTCGCCTACAAGCGCAATTGAACTTGCAAAAGCAATTGCATATTTATTACCAACAGATAATTATGGATTGTTCCATGGAACGTGTGAAGGTTCTACTAACTGGGCAGACTTTACAAAAGAGATTTTCCGTCTCGCGGGTAAGAATACGATGGTAGAAGCTATTAGTTCAGAAGAATATAGTGCAAATGCCAAAGCTACGGTGGCACCAAGACCATCCTATTCTATATTGGAGAATTATATGCTGAAATTGACCACGAACCACATGTTTGCACAGTGGGAAGATGCGATTGCAGAATATATAAAGGGGATTTGTTAAAATCCCCTTTATATATTCTGGTATAAAGTTACAAAGACATCGTGATGACAGCAATCAGAATTCCTAGAATAGCTCCCACAAGCACTTGTAGAGGTGTGTGACCGACAAGCTCTTTTAATTTGTCTTCCGTTGATAATTCTTTATTCATGCTTTCGAAAATTTCCATCATCTCGTTGATGATTTTTGCTTGATTACCAGCTTCGCGACGTACGCCAATGGCATCATACATAACAACAATGGCAAAAATTGTGGCTACTGCAAATTCGAAGCTGCCAAGACCGAATTGCATACCTGTTGCAGTAGAAAGTCCGCATACAGTTGCGGAATGACAACTGGGCATGCCGCCACTTCCGACAAGACGTTCAGCAACAAATTGTTTAGTGAAATAAAAATGAATAATAGTTTTGAGAACCTGTGCCATCAGCCAGCCAGAAACTGCTGAGAGTAAAATTCGATTTCCAAATAATAATGATAATTGTTCCATAAGTAATACCTGCTTTAGTTATTTTGTATATAAGCAATCAGAATATAGCGGATTGCATTTGTACATAATGTATTATAATCAAAATTATGTTAATTGACAATAGTGGGATGATGATAAAAACTATTTCTGAAGCAAATATAGGATAGATTTTTGCATGTTACTGGAACGGAGAGAGCAGTAACTTAAAATTATGTTGCCATGCACATTTTAGGCGTGTATACTATAGAAGGCAACATGGAAAAATATTAGTAATTGTTTAGCAGGCATACGCATTGTGAATAGTTACAAAAGTATATAAATTAAGAGAGGTATAATTATGAATAAAAATATTGCACTGATTACAGGTATTACAGGTCAAGATGGCTCTTACCTTGCAGAGTTTTTATTAGAGAAGGGTTACGAGGTACATGGCTTGGTAAGAAGACACAGTATTTCTAATACTGCAAGAATTGACCATTTATTAAATTCAGAATATAACAAAGTTAAATTTTTCCTGCATTTTGCAGATACAACAGATTCTTCTAACCTTATGAGACTGATTGGTGAGATTAGACCGACAGAGGTTTATAATCTTGCAGCACAGTCTCATGTTGGTGTTTCTTTTGAAGTACCTGAATATACAGCCGATGCAACAGGTGTAAGCACATTAAAGTTGTTAGAGGCAATTCGCGTAAATGGTGGAAATTGTCGTTTTTATCAGGCATCTACTTCTGAGTTGTTTGGAGGACTTCCAGAAACAGCTCCACAGAGTGAAAAGACACCATTTTATCCAAAGAGTCCATATGGTGTAGCAAAGTTATATTCTTATTGGATTACGGTTAATTACAGAGAGTCTTATAATATGTTTGCATGTAATGGTATTCTTTTCAATCATGAATCACCAAGAAGAGGTGAGAACTTTGTAACTAGAAAGATTACACTTGCTATTGCTAATATTATTGCAGGTAAGCAGGACAAGCTTTCACTTGGAAATATGAATGCAAAGAGAGACTGGGGATTTGCAGGAGATTATATTGAAGGAATGTGGTTAATGCTTCAGCAGGCAGTTCCGGGAGATTATGTTCTTGCGACAAATGAAACACATACGGTGCGTGAATTCGTAGAGGCAGCTTTTGCAGAGCTTGGTATCAAGATTCGCTGGGAAGGCGAAGGTGTCAATGAAAAGGGATATGATGAAAAGACAGGTAAGCTTTTGGTAGATGTAAATCCTGAATTCTACCGTCCTGCCGAGGTTGAATTCCTTTGGGGTGATTCTACAAAAGCGGAAAAAGAGCTTGGTTGGAAGAGAAAGGTTGACTTTAAAGGACTTGTATCTATGATGATGGATTCTGATTTAAAGACAATTGCTGGTATGTCTTGTGAGGAATATAAGGCACAGAACGCGTAGAAAGGTTTAAATATGAATAAGACAGATAAGATATATGTAGCAGGTCACAGAGGGTTGGTTGGTTCTGCAATCGTAAGAAATCTTCAGGCAAAAGGATATACAAATGTAATAGGAAGAACACATAAAGAGCTGGATTTAACAAATCAGGCTGCAGTTCGTACCTTTTTTGAGGAAGAGAAGCCAGATGTAGTTGTGCTTGCTGCTGCTAAGGTTGGTGGAATTAATGCGAATAACACGGCACCAGCGGAATTTGCGTATGAAAATATGCAGATTCAGTGTAATGTGATTAAGGCATGTCATGACTATAAAGTAAAGAAATTACTTTTCTTGGGAAGTACTTGTATTTACCCTAAGATGGCTCCGCAGCCAATTCCGGAAGATGCTTTATTGACTGGAGCATTAGAGGTTACGAATGAGGCTTATGCAATTGCTAAGATTGCAGGACTTGAGATGTGTAAGTTTTTCAAGAAGCAGTATGGCGATGATTTTATCAGTTGTATGCCTACTAATCTTTATGGTCCACATGATAACTATGATTTGTCTGGTTCACATGTTATGCCGGCTATGATTCGTAAGTTCCATGAGGCAAAAGTAAATGGAGCACCAAGTGTAGAACTTTGGGGCACTGGCACACCGCTTCGTGAATTTTTGTATGTAGATGATATGGCAGATGCTTGTGTATTCTTATTAGAAAATTATAGCGGTGAGCAGCATGTAAATATTGGTACAGGTAAGGAAGTTTCTATTAAAGAGCTGGCTGAAACAGTACAGAAGGTAGTTGGTTTTGAAGGAGATATTATTTGGAATACAGATATGCCGGATGGAACCCCGAGAAAACTGACCGATGTAACAAAGCTTCATGGACTTGGTTGGGAGCATAAGGTGGACTTGGAAGAAGGCGTACAATTAGCTTATGACTGGTTTCGTGACAATGTGCAGGATGCTAGAATGTAGTGCTGGCGGGGGAGTGTATGAATACAAACGACCGAGTAGAAATTTTGAAATATACTACATACCTGTTACTTCGATGTGGATTTCAGGCGAGCCAGATAGGATATCGTTATTTAAGAGAAGCTGTATTGATAGCATGTTTTGATGAAGAAGTGGTTACAAGTGTAACAAAGCTTTTGTATCCGGAAATTGCAAAGCGTTTTAAGGCAAATGATAAGCAGGTAGAACGTGCAATTAGAAATAGTATTGAAACAGCATGGATAAAAGGAAATCATGAGGCTTTAAGAGAGGTTTTTTGTGAGTATTACGAGAGAAGCTCGGAAAGACCTACGAATACAGAAGTAATTAGGGTGTTGCGAGATAAGGTAAGTAAGGAGCAGATAGCTTGAAAGTATATGGAAAGACATTAAGTATTATTGTGCCCTGCTATAATGAAGAAGAAAGTGTGCCTTTGTTTTATGCAGAGACTAAAAAGCAGGAAGCATTTTTTCATGAAAAAGATATAGAGCTGGAATTTGTGTTTGTAGATGATGGTTCTAAAGACCGAACCGTAGAAGCGGTGAAAAAGCTGCGTGAACAGGATGAAAGAGTACATTTGGTTTCATTCTCTAGAAATTTTGGAAAAGAGGCTGCTATTATTGCTGGTTTAGAAAAAGCAAAGGGTGATTTTACCGTATTAATGGATGCGGATTTACAAGATCCTCCTGCAATTTTACCGGAAATGTATGGTTATATTGAACAAGGATATGATTCAGTGGCAACCAGAAGAGTAGATAGAAAGGGAGAACCGCCGATTCGTTCCTTTTTTGCCAGAAGATTTTATGGGTTGATGCGTAAGATTTCTAAGACTGAAATTGTAGATGGTGCAAGAGATTATCGTTTGATGACAAGACAGGTAACGGATGCAATCTTATCCATGAGAGAATACAATCGTTTTTCAAAGGGGATTTTTGGCTGGGTAGGATATCAAACAAAGTGGATTGAATATGAGAATGTA
The DNA here is from genome assembly GCA_017436865.1 of Lachnospiraceae bacterium. Taxonomy (GTDB): domain Bacteria; phylum Bacillota; class Clostridia; order Lachnospirales; family Lachnospiraceae; genus COE1. Next base: position 22,749 of record JAFSCH010000105.1, on the reverse strand, counting down.
CAACGTGTGGCAGGAGAGACAAAGTGGTCTTTCTGGAAGCTGTTTTTATATTCTTTAGATGGAATTATGGCGTTTTCGACCGTACCGCTTTCTATGGCGTCTTTATTTGGTATTTTGTTCTGTGCTCTGGCGTTTGTATTTATGTTTTTTATTTTTATCAGAGCCATGATATATGGAGATCCTGTTGCGGGATGGCCATCAACGATTTGCATTATTTCCTTTATTGGAGGAGTTCAATTGCTTTGTCTTGGTATTATGGGACAGTACATGAGTAAAATGTATATGGAAGTGAAGGACAGACCAAAATATTTGGTAAAGGAAGAATTTTAATTGATGAGAGAATTTGGCGATAAAGATAGTTTGGTTAGTATTGTCGTTCCGGTATATCAGGTAGAGCGCTTTATTGAAGAAACCATAGAGTGTGTACAGAAGCAGACTTATGAAGATTGGGAGCTGCTTTTGGTAGATGATTGCTCAAAGGATAGAAGTTGTGCTCTTATTGAGGAAAAAGCAGCAAAGGACGCAAGGATCTGCTTGATACATCAGGAAACGAATCAGGGAGCTGCGGCTGCAAGGAATTATGGTGTTTCTTATGCAAAAGGTAGATATTTGTGTTTTTTGGATTCAGATGATTTATGGGAGCCTGAAAAGCTTGAGAAAGAAATACATTTTATGCAAGAGAAACAGGCAGGTTTTGTATTTACTGGATATGAATTTGCAGATGAATATGGTAAGGGGCTTGGAAAGATTGTTAGGGTTCCGGAAGAGATTGTTTATTCTGAGGCTTTAAAAAATACAACTATTTTTACGTCTACGGTTATGATTGACCGTTCAAAAATAAAAGATGAAGATATCTTTATGCCGAAGATTGCAAGTGAGGATACAGCAACCTGGTGGCATTTATTAAAGGTTTATGGAAAGGCGTATGGGCTTGACAAAAACCTTGTAAAATATCGCAGAAGTGCTAATACTTTATCTTCCAATAAACTGGAAGCGATAAAAAGAATTTGGAGATTATATCGCAAGCAGGAAAAGTTAAATGTATTTTATAGTGCATATTGTATGTGTTTCTGGGCATTGCGTGCAGTACTTCGCAGAGTATAAGGATAGTAGTGACATTGAGGTGAAAGAGTGAGACGTTTAGAATCTGTAAAAAGAATTATCGTATTGCAGCTTTCTTTAATTGGATTGCTGGTACATACCGCTGCATATGTATATGTATGGCGTGTTATATACAACGATATTATGCAGAAATATATGTGGAGAAATTTCACAGGAAAAGGTTTTTGGTTGTTGGCAGCAGTATATTTGTTATTGCTTCTTTTCTTTTCTGCGACGTATGGTGGTTTGAAAATAGGATATTTAAAACCTATGGATGTATATTTTTCACAGGTTTTATCACTTTTGTTTGTAAATGCAATTTCTTATTTTCAGATTTGTTTGCTCTCTTTAAAGTTGGTTACGGTTTATCCAATACTTGGTATGACGTTGGCGCAGTTGCTTTTTGCAGCTCTGTGGACGTTTATCTGTCAACGATTTTATGCACAACTGTTTCCACCAAGGAATTTGTTATTGATTAGTGGTGACAGACCTATTGAAAGTATTTTGCAGAAGTTTGAGAGTAGAAAAGACAAGTATAACATTGTAAAATGTGTGCATGAGGATGAAGGGCAGCAGGAATTAGAAAAAGAAATTATGTGCCGTTATGATGGCGTTATCCTGTGGGATATTAATACAGCACTTAGAAGTAAACTGTTAAAGTTTTGCTATAGTAAAGATATTCGAGTGTATATGATGCCAAAGATTCCGGATATTTTGATTCGTGGCTCAGAACAGCTTCATTTATTTGATACACCGATTCTTTTTACAAGAGAGTATTCTATGACGGTAGAGCAGAGATTTATCAAACGTACAGTGGACATTATTTGTTCTTTGGTACTGATTATCCTGAGCTCGCCTTTTATGTTGATTACAGCAATTTTGGTAAAGTGCTATGATGGCGGTCCGGTGCTTTATAAGCAGGTACGCTGTACGAGAGATATGCAGGAATTTAAGATTTTAAAATTCCGCAGTATGCGTACGGATGCAGAAAAAGATGGAGTTGCCAGATTGGCTTCTAAGAATGATAATCGAATTACACCAATTGGTAAGTTTATTCGTAAGGTCAGAATAGACGAGCTTCCTCAGTTATTCAATATTCTAAAAGGTGAGATGTCATTTATTGGTCCAAGACCGGAACGGCCGGAGATTATTAAGCAATATCAGGAGGAAATGCCGGAATTCACCTTTAGAACAAAGGTAAAGGCAGGACTTGCGGGGTATGCGCAGGTGTATGGAAAATACAATACAACTCCGTATGACAAGTTGAAATTAGATTTATTTTATATAGAGAATTATAGTATATGGCTTGATTTAAAGCTGATGCTTCTTACCCTAAAGATTTTGTTCCAGCCGGATAGTACAGAAGGTGTGGAAGAAAACCAGATTACAGCAATGAAGGAAATCAGAAAAGAGGAGGAAGAGAAGTAATGCAGGCATGCGAATCAAAGTATTGGCAGGAGGGCATTGATAGCAAAGCATTGCTAGTTTGTTTCCTGCATAAATTGCCATATTTGCTTCTGATGGGAGTGGCCGGTGCCGTTTTGGGCAGCGGTCTCTATTTGCTTATAACGGTTATGACTTCAGAAGGGACAATGTATCAGGCAGAAACGGAATATTATATTGAGTTTGCAGAGGGTCGAATAGACGGGAAAGACTATTATAATGATTTTACATGGAATGATGTCATGGCTTCTGATTGGATTTTAGGTAATACGATGGAAATCTTAGGTTCGGATTACAGTAGGGCGTATGTGAAAGATATGATAACGGCTGATATTTTATCAGATGTAAGGTATCTGACGATTACTGTTAAGGGACTGGATGCGGAATTGGTTGCTTCTGTCAGCGAAATAACCAAGCAGTCGCTTGAAACCTTGGCGAGTCGTGTGGAGAAGATCGTTGAGATTGATTCGATTGTGCAAATAGAAAATAATGGTGTAGTACAGGTGGAGGAACCATTATTTACATGGCGTGCAGCATTCCTAGGAGCAGTATGTGGTGTGTTACTTGGAATGTTTGCTATTGCAGCGAGCTTTTGCATGGGAAGCAGATATTATACAAAGCGTTCCATTTTGCAGAGCTTGAATATACCAGTATTTGGTTTGCTGTATAAAAGTGGGAATGAAGCGCAAGGAACACAAGAAATTGCATTACGGCTTGCATTGCAGTATCATATCGAAAAGATGTGTGGTAAGCAAATGATAATAGCAGATGTTGTAGCTGGAGACTATGCACAAAAATGTAGAGAAATAGTAATGTCTATATATGATAAGAATTCTGTAAAGGTTGAGTTGAAGGCTCAGGCGAAGGAGATTCTGACAAAAGAGGATTATGATGCTATTCGTCGAACAGATGGCGTGATTCTTGCAATTCCTTTTGGAAAGCCTTGTAGAGAAGCTGTGATAGAGAAGATAAACCAGTTAGAAAATCAAGATTGCAAGATAATAGGTGCAATTTTGGTAGATGTGAATCGAAAGTGGATGAAGCTTTACGGAATACAATAAGATGAGATTTTGTTATTTGGTTGGAGTCGACGGTGACGAGATTTCTGGAAAGGTATGGTTATTAATATGAATTTACAGGTTCTTGTATCAGCGGTTGGACAGGATGTGTCTACATTAGCAGAGAGAATGCATTTGGAAAGCGATGCTGTTATTATTAATCAGACGGATGCCTTCGCTGTTCAGGAGTATGAGCATGCAGGGAAAAAAATTAGCTGTTACAGTTTTGTGGAAAAGGGTGTTGGATTAAGTCGTAATAATGCATTGTTGCGGGCAACAGCAGATATTGTGTTGTTTTCAGATGAGGATATTGTCTATGATGCAGGGTATGAACAAAAGATTTTAAAGGAATTTGAAAAGCACCCAGAGGCAGATATGTTATTGTTTAATATGCGTGTAGGTGAGTCAAGGGCGACTTATTACACAGAACAATTTCACAGGGTGCATATATGGAATGCGGGACGTTATCCAACCTATTCTTTTGCTGTAAGAAGAGAGAAGTTACATGCGGCTCATGTAACATTTTCGCTGTTGTTTGGTGGTGGAGCTAAGTACAGTAATGGTGAGGATAGTTTGTTTTTAAAAGATTGCTTGAAGTATGGTTTAAAGGTTTATGCAGTTCCCGTGGAAATTGGTATGGAAATAGAACGAGAATCCACATGGTTTAACGGGTATCATGAAAAGTTTTTTGTAGATAGAGGAGTTTTGTATCATTTTCTGTATGGGAAATTGGCAGTACTCATGGCATTAAGATTTTTGTTGGCTCATGCAGATGTGATGTGTAAGGATATTCCAAGAAAGGAAGCCTTTGCGATGATGAAACGGGGAATACATTCTGTGAAACATTTATAAGGGTTTTGAAGGTTTTTTATGTCGACGGATATGGTAATTTCGATTTTCTTTTATATATTAATTGCAGCAGTCACAATATTTATGGCTAGTAAGGTACAAATATGTGAACAAAGAACAGGTAGAATTCGTGCATATAAAGGAACAGGCTTACAAACAAGAAGAGAAAGTCTAAATCGCATATATTTGGTAGGAATTTTTATGATTCTTTTTCTTTGTTCTGCGTTACGTTTTGGTATAGGTAATGACTATAGACAATACACTCAGACAGCTCATGAGGTATATGTAGGCGGTTATGTGGTAACAGAGGCTGGATTTAACTGGTTGGTAAGGATTATTTATACTTTGGCAGGTGGAGAATACTATGAGCTTGTGTTTGCCGTATTTGCTTTTGCGACATTATATATTTTTATAAAGGCATTTTATGAGCAGAGTACAGATTTTTCAATGACTTATTTTCTGTTTATGATGTTAGGACTGTATTTTCAAACATATAATACCATGCGTTATTATTTTGCGTTGGGAATTGTTTTGTATGCGATGCGTTATGTTTTAAACAGGGATTTGATTAAGTTTGTATTTTGTGTTTTACTTGCATCGTTATTCCATAAGTCGGTATTACTTACGATTCCAGTGTATTGGATGGCATCTTTTGTCTGGAAGAGATGGATGATTATTACAGGAATTGCGTTTAGTGCGGGTTGTTTTCTAGCTAAGGGAATAATACTAAAGATTGCTTTATTGTTTTATCCTTCTTATGAGAATACGGTGTATTTAGAGGGAGGAACCAGTCCGATTAGTATTCTAAGAGGTGTACTTGTAATGGGGCTGTATCTTTGGTATCACATGCGATATCGAAAAGAACAGGAGGACAGAGAACTGCTATTCTATGCGCAACTAAATTTACTTTCGGTAGTAGTGTGTGTGTTCTTCTCCTTTTTACCAGTAGTAACACGAATTGCTTATTATTTTTCGGTAACACAATTGTTTCTAATTCCAATGATTCTTTCGGGAATCGAGGAAGAAAAGATTCATAAAAGAGTTAAGTGTATTGTTTGTATAGCGTGCGTTATTTTATTTATTGTATTTCTTGCTGGAGCAGATAAACCGGGAGTTGGTTTACTTCCGTATAGAAGCTGGCTGTTTGAAGCAGAACGATATCTATATAAATAACGTTTAGAAAAATGATGTTTGAGGTAATCAATGAAACAGGAAATAAAATATAGTATTCTAGTTGTATGTTTAAATTCGGGACAACGCTTACTAGATACAATAGAAACCATTATAAATCAGAAATATCAGAATTATGAAATTGTTATCAAGGATGGAGAATCTACAGACGGATCGATAGAACAGGTAAGAAGCCGTTTTGTACAGAAGATGGAGAAAATACGGATTATTAGCTGCAAAGATTCTAGTATCTACGATGCCATGAATCAGGCGTGTACTTATGCAACGGGGGATTATTATTTGTTTCTAAACACGGGAGATTCTTTTTATGATGCGTATGTATTAGAAAAAATAACAAGTGGTATTATAGAAAAACAGAAAGAGTTTGGTGAGTGTCCTGATATTGTATATGGAAATATGTATCATAAAGCGTTGGGTAATATTATTTATGCTGCTCCGCAGATGAATGATTTTACCTGCTATCGTAATGTGCCTTGTCATCAGACTTGCTTTTATCATAAGAGTATGTTCGCAGAAAGAGGATATGAACCAAAATACAATGTCAGAGCGGATTATGAACACTTTTTATGGTGCTTTTATAAGAAAAGGGCAAGAATATGCTATTTGCCAATTATGACAGCATCTTATGAGGGTGGAGGTTATTCAGAAACCAAGGAGCATAAGAAACAGTCTGCAAGGCAGCACAGAGAGATTACCGAGCATTATATGGGAAAGGGAAAAGTGTTAAAGTTCCGGTTGATTATGCTGATGACATTAGCACCTTTGCGTAGCATCCTTGCAGAAAATAAATATTTTTCGGGTGTTTATAATGGATTAAAAACAATGATTTATAAATTACGAAAATACTGAATAATTACGAGGTAATAATTAAGAGAGAAAGCGAAAAATTGGAGGGATACCATGAAAGTTTTATGGTTATGCAATATTATGCTTCCATTTATAGCCAGAAGTCTGGGGCATAAAATTGTTGTTAAGGAAGGCTGGTTGTCAGGGCTTGCTTCTAAGCTTATGCAGGAACAGGAAAATAATAATATAACACTTGCTATTTGTTTTCCTTCTTCGGATGATTTTAAACTTGCAGAGGGAGATAATTCCTTGTTTGTAAAGAATTCTGTGAAGGGAGTAGCTTATTATGTGTTCCGTGAGGATACGGTACATCCAGAGCAATATGATGCTTCTTTGGAGGAAAGTCTTGGTGCAATTGTTAAAGACTTTGAACCGGATATTGTGCATATTTTTGGAACAGAGTATCCGCATACACTTGCCATGGCAAAGGCATTTGCACGACCAGAACGTACTCTTATAGGTATTCAGGGATTGTGTGGAGCAATCGCCGATGTATATATGGCAGATTTACCATTGACTGTGCAGAAGAAAAAAACCTTTCGTGATATATTAAAAAAGGACGGTTTATTAGAGCAACAACAGAAGTTTGTACAGCGTGGTGAGAATGAGAAACAGGCACTTGCTCTGACAGGGCATGTGACAGGAAGAACAGATTTTGATAAAGAGATGACTCAAAAGCTTGCGCCACAGGCAAAATATCATTTTATGAATGAAACGCTTCGTGATGAGTTCTATCATGATAGCTGGAACATAGACAGAATACAGCAATATTCCTTGTTTTTAAGTCAAGGCAACTATCCAATCAAGGGTTTGCATTATGTATTGGATATTTTACCGGATATCGTGGAGGAATATCCTGAAACGGTAGTTTATGTAGCTGGTGATGTGATTACAGCCAATAAAAGCATTAAGGATAAGATAAAAATATCTGGTTATGGAAAGTATCTTCTTGATATCATTCGCAAGAGAAAACTTGAGGATCATGTGAAGTTCTTAGGAAGACTGAATTCAGATAAAATATGTGCAAGATATTTAAAAACACATGTTTTTTTATGCCCTTCTGCAATAGAGAATTCTCCTAATTCCGTAGGTGAAGCGATGTTGCTCGGTGTTCCTATTGTTAGTGCAGATGTAGGTGGAGTTCATAATCTTTTGACTCATAATCGGGATGGTATTCTTTATGATAAGAATAAGCCACAGCAGTTGAAAGAGGCAATTCTGCGTATTTTTGAGGACGATAAGCTGGCGATGAGTTTTTCATCAAATGCTCGTGATCATGCGCAAAAAACGCATGACGCAGAGAAAAATTACCGTAGATTATTGGAGATTTATCATGACATTAACCATAGTATCTAATTATATTAATCATCATCAGATTCCTTTGGCGAAGGAGTTATATCGGAAACTTGGTACTGATTTTGCTTTTGTTCAGACAGAGCCAATGGAAGAGGATCGAGTAAAGATGGGATGGGGAAGTGAGCTTTCTGAGCTTCCTTATCTAAAGCTGTATTACGAAGAACCGGAAAACTGTGCCAAATTACTGATGGAAAGCGATATTGTTATCTTTGGTGGTGTAGAGGATGAGAGCTATATTAAACCAAGATTACAAGCTGGAAAGATTGTAATCCGTTCCAGTGAGAGATTGTATCGCGAAGGACAATGGAAGGCGATTTCACCAAGAGGTTTAAAGAAGAAACACGAGGATCATACACAGTATCGTGAAAAACCAGTATATTTGCTCTGTCACGGGGCTTATGTGGCTTCAGATTTTGAGATTGTAAAGGCATATCCTGAGAAAAAGTTTCAATGGGGATATTTTCCGGAGGTAAAGGAGTATTCTTTGGATTCTCTATTTTTTCGAAAACTTCATTTGGATGAAAGGGGAAAGTCACAGGTGCGAATTTTGTGGGCGGGACGTTTTTTGAAGTTAAAACATCCTGAGTATGCAATCAAAATTGCACGCTATTTAAAGAAAAAAGGAATATCGTTTCAGCTAGATATGGTAGGTGGTGGTGAGCTTGAGGAAAAGCTTCATCGGATGGTAGAAAAATATGATTTACAGAAAAAAGTTATATTTCATGGATTCCAGCCACCGAAAAATGTGAGACGATTTATGGAAGAGGCAGATATATTCCTCTTTACAAGCGATTACTTAGAAGGCTGGGGCGCTGTCTTAAATGAGTCAATGAACAGTGCTTGTGCAGTTGTAGCAGGGCATGGCATAGGTGCTGTACCTTTCCTGATAAAACATGAGTATAATGGACTAGTCTATAAGACAGGTAGGTATAAAGAATTTGAGGAATTGGTAACAATGCTTGCACAAAATGAGAAGTTGCGTAAGGAATTGGGAATTCATGCGTATGAGACAATGACTAAGACATGGAATCCAAAGGAGGCAGCAAATCGTTTATACGATTTTTGTGAGGGACTTATGCAAGGAAAACAAGTGATTCAGGAGAAAGGACCTTTGAGTATAGCACCTGTTATCAAACCAAGAGCCGGTTACGAATATACTAGAAGTTAAAAAGAGAGATTACACTAGGAGTTATTATGAAACAGTCAAAAAAGACAAAGAGCAGAATTTATGTCTGTCATACCTTTTATCATGTTTATGTGGCAATTTTAAAGGAAATGAAGCTTCAAAGAGAAGATGCAAATTATCAAAAAGGTGATATTGCATTAAGTGAGATTTCTACGAAATTTGAGAATCTTGGTGAGAGATTGGAAAAAACAGGTATTTTTCATGAGGTATTAAAACTTGATGAAAAGCATGAGAATTTTTTCCCGGAGCTTGCAAAGTATCGACAGAATTATAGCAATATCTTAAAGCATATGGTAAATCGTATGATTTTTACAAAACGTCTTCCGAAATGTGAAGAACCATATATTACCATTGATTTTCAGGCATATCAGGATATCTATGTGTTCTGTGATAGTGATCCGATTGGTTATTATCTGAATTACAAGAAGATTTACTATCATGCCGTTGAGGATGGACTTGACTGTTTGAAGAATCTGGATGATGCGTATGTGGCAAATCATGGACATTTCAAATTAAAAGCATGGTTTTCCAGACATAATCTTATTTTCATTATGAATGGCTGGGGCAAATATTGTCTTGATATGGAGATTAACGATCGAAGTGTAGTGCCAACGGATTGCCCACGATTTGTAGAAGTGCCAAGAAAGCCTTTGGAGCAGGCGCTTACCAGTGAACAGAAGAAGAAAATGATTCAGGCGTTTATCGAAGATGCGGATACGTTATTGGAGCAAATGAAGCCAAGAAGTGCAGATGAGGAATTTGCCATGTTCCTAACAGAGCCACATCCAGTAGATGAAGAGGCAAGAAAAAAGGTATGTCTTGATATTATATCGAAATATTGTCAGGGGTATCGGGTATTGATAAAACCACATCCTAGAGATATGATAGATTATGTAAAGTTATGTCCTGAATGTGTGGTACTTCGTGGAAGATTTCCAATTGAAGTACTGAATATGTTTGAAGGACTTCGTGTTAAAAAAGCAATTTCAATTCTTACTACAGCCATGAATTCTATGGATTTTGTGGAGGAGAAGATTAATCTTGGGGCAAGCTTTTGGGATGCTTATGAGGAACCTGAAAAGCATGCATTTAATAAAAAAGCCGGTTTGTCACTGGCAAATGAGCATAAGGTGGAGAATTAAATGTTAAAAATCTTAAAAAAAATAAACATCTTAATGGATAAAAAACAAAAGAAATCTATGTTTGGACTATTTTGTATGATGGTTGCTTCCGGTGCGTTGGAAACGGTAACCGTATTAATGGTTATGACAGTCGTGGAATTGATTACGAATCCAGCATCTTTAGAGCAGGGAGATACTTACAAAACGATTTGCGAGATGCTGAATTTGAGCGGAACAGTCCAGTTCTCTGTGTTGGCTATTCTGTTTTTGATTTTCTTATATGTAGGAAAAAGTATTTTTCAATTCATTTTCCAGAGAAGCTTATATCGATTTGTTTATTCTAACCAATTTAAGACAGCGGCGAATCTGATGAAAAGCTTTGTAAAGAAGGATTATGAGTATTATCTAAATGCGGAAACTTCTGTGATTCAGAGAAGTATTACAGCAGATGTTAGCAATATGTATGCATTGATTCAGTCTGTGTTACAGATAGCATCAGAGGTGGTAGTGGCGTTATTCCTTGTAGTGGCTCTTGCGATGAAAGATCCGGTAATGACGATTATTATTGGGGTATTGCTGGTGGTAACACTGGTGGTGATTAAGAGCATCATTAAGCCAATTATGAATCGTACTGGTAAGGAAAATCAAGATTATGGTGCTAGTATGTTTTCATGGATTGCACAGACAATACAGGGTATTAAGGATATTAAAGTGGCAGGTAAAGAGCAGTATTTTATTAATGAGTACTGCAAAGTAGGAGAAGGCTATGTAAAGGCAATGGAGCGTTTCAGTCTTTTCAACAATACACCAAAGCTGTTAATTGAGACGGTTTGTATGGCAGGCTTACTAGGTTATATTTTAGTGCTTATTGTTTCAGGAGTTGATGTAGGTGGTATGATTTCCTTGTTGGCAGCATTTGGTATTGCGGCGATGCGTTTACTTCCTGCAGCGAGCAGAATCAACAACCAGATGACCAGTATGGCATTTAATGAGCCGTTTTTCTTTAATGTAAGTGATAATTTGGTAGAGGAAACAAGTGAAGAGAATACCGATATTTCTTATGCTATCGTTGCAAAGGAAAAGCTTCCGGTTACAAAGGCAGTTAATTTAGAAGACATTACTTATCATTATCCAAATTCAGACAAGCTGATTTTCAATCATGCCAGTGTATCATTTCCAATTGGAAAGTCTATTGGTGTAGTGGGTGCCAGTGGTGCAGGAAAGACAACCATTATTGATATTTTGTTAGGGCTTTTAAAACTGGAAACGGGTAAGGTAAAGGCAGATGAAGCAGATATTCAGGAGAATTACAGAGAGTGGCTTGCAAATGTAGGATATATTCCTCAGATGATTTTCTTATTAGATGCAGATATCAGAAAAAATATTGCTTTTGGTGTACCAGAGGAGGAAATTGATGATGAGAGGCTCTGGTATGCGTTAAAGGAAGCACAACTCGATGAATTTGTAAAGACATTGCCGGAAGGAGTTTACACAGGAATTGGTGAACGTGGTATTCGTCTGTCAGGAGGACAAAGACAGCGTATTGGTATTGCAAGAGCACTGTATAATGACCCTGAGGTATTGATTTTGGATGAAGCAACTTCTGCATTAGATAATGATACAGAAGCTGCAATTATGGAGTCCATTAATCGTTTACATGGTAGAAAAACATTGATTATTATTGCCCATCGTTTACAGACAATTGAAAAATGCGATATGGTTTTCAGAGTTGAAGATGGGGCAATTGTACAAGTGCGTTAATCTATGGAGTATAGTAAATAGTGTAGTAACGGAACGGTTACGTATGGGAAAGGCTTGGGGATGGTATGAAGCTTAGTATAGTAGTTCCTGTGCATAATATGGTGGCAGGGAATAAATTGCGTTTTTGTCTGGATTCTCTTGTAAACCAGACGATTTCAGATTATGAGATTATTGCAGTTGATGATGCTTCAACGGATGAATCTTTTGAAGTTTTAAAAGAATATGAGTCTAAATATCCTTGGAAATTTAAAGCATTACAGTCCTATGAGAATCGAAAACAGGGCGGTGCAAGAAATATGGGGATGGAAGTAGCAAGTGGTACTTGGATTGGCTTCGTTGATTCAGATGACTGGGTAGCACCGGATATGTATGAAAAATTGGTGCGCAAGGCAGAAGAAACTGGTGCGGACGTAGTAGGTTGCGATTATCATATGACAACAGAGCAGAGTATGAAAATTGGCAAGATTATGCCTAATAATACGCGTGAGCAAACGGGGATTATGAATATCGAAAAAGGAAAGCTTTGGGTTATGAATCCGGGAAGTATGGTAATTAAGATTTATCTAAAATCCGTAATTGATGAAAATCATTTGCGATTTCCAGAAAAGACCTTTTACGAAGATAACTGCGCTTCTCCTATTTGGATGTTGCATTTTACTCATTTTGAGAAGGTAGAAGAACCGTTATATTATTATTATCAGCATGATGAATCTACGGTTCATGCTATTAATATGGAAAAGTGTGAGGCAAGGCTTTTAATGGGAAAGAAGCTGATTGAGGAAGCACGTAAGTATGGATTCTATAAGATGTATCGTAAGGAATTTGAGTTTGCTTTTACAAAATTATATTATATGAATACATTATATACTTATATGCTTGGGATTAAATATCCGAAGCTCGCTTTTCTAAAGCTGATAGCAAAGGGAATGATTGAAGAATTCCCTGATTTTCAGGATAATCCTTATTATCTACAGGAATATGATGAGGAGCAGAAAAAGATGGCGGCTTTACATATTAAGTCACCGTTGACATTTTTGTTCTATTTTAAGCTATTGTATGTTTATCGTAAGTTTGCAGGTAAGTTAAAAGAAAAAGGATAGTAACTATGAAGGGGAAAAATAGTTACGAATGATAAGATAAAGGGAAGAGTTATTGTGATGTAATCAACAATAATGGGTATATGTATGCAGTTTACAAGTTTTAACTTTGCAGTTTTTTTTCCACTTGTTGTATTATGCTTTTATATGATGCCAAAGAAAGCCAGATCATACTGGCTTTTGGCGGCAAGTTATTATTTTTATATGGGGTGGAGTCCAAAGTATGCGGTGTTGATTCTTACATCAACGATTATTACGTATGTCTGTGCAAGGGTGATGGAATGTTTTGAAAATACACAAAAGCTTCAGCGTCGATTGGTTTTGTTGACAGGACTTGTTTCTAATCTTGCTATCTTGATTTTCTTTAAATATTTCTATTTTTTACATGAAACAATTGCAGAGTTGATGGCTGTATTTGGAGTTGCTTTACGGGAGGGTGGGTTGGATATTATTCTTCCTGTTGGGATTTCTTTTTATACGTTTCAGGCATTAGGGTATATGCTAGATGTCTATCGGGGAGATATCAAGGCGGAGAGTAATTTTATCAACTATGCGTTATTTGTGTCCTTTTTTCCACAGCTTGTGGCGGGACCGATAGAACGAAGCAAAAATTTGTTGGGGCAGATCAAGATTATTTCCGAAAGGCCATCATGGAACTTTGAAAAGGTAACAAGAGGTTTGCTTCTTATGCTATGGGGCTATTTCATGAAAATGGTAATTGCTGACCGCGCGGCAATCTTGGTGGATGAAGTCTTTGGGGCATATTATATGCTGGAAGGAGTAGCACTTTTATTTGGCGGTGTATTGTTCCTTATACAGTTGTATTGTGACTTTGCAAGCTATTCAGCAATTGCGATTGGTGCAGCAAACATTCTTGGTATTCAGCTGATGCAGAACTTTGCAGCTCCATTCTTTTCAAAAAGTATTGGTGAGTTCTGGAGAAGATGGCATATATCGTTAAGCTCATGGCTTAGAGATTATATTTACATACCACTGGGAGGGAGTCGTTGTTCAAAGGCTAGATATTATTTGAATACGATGATTACATTTTTGATTAGTGGCTTATGGCATGGAGCAAGCTGGCATTTTGTATTTTGGGGAGCCATCCAGGGAGGAATGATTGTTGTAGGTGATATTCTTCGCCCAATTAAGAAAAAGCTGAATACAATGTTACATATTCGTATAGAAAAAGCAGGGTATCAAGCATTGCAGGTTCTTGTAACGTTTGCTTTGTCTGTTGTATCCTTCATTTTTTTCCGTGCAGAGAGTGTGCATGATGGAATTTATTATCTGGAACGTATGATTACTAGATTTGATATTTGGTCCTTAACAGCCGGAAATATTTATCATATGGGACTGGATGAGAAGGAGATGGAAGTTCTCTTTTTTGCCATTTTTATATTGATATTGGTTGATTGGCTGTATGAAAAGAAAAAGATGTATTTTGATACTTTGGTAAAGGGGCAGAGTCTTGTAGCACAATATCTTATTTCGATAGTATTGTTGGTGATGATTCTTGTTTTTGGAATCTATGGACAAGGCTATGATGCAACACAGTTTATATACTTTCAGTTTTAAAGGAATAGGTTATGAAGAAGAGGATTTTTGCAGTTGTTGTATTTGTAATTATGACAATGACTGTTTTGGGGATAGGACAGGAAATTTTAAAAGCAAAATATGTGCAAGATTCTACAGCTATCGTGAATGGATTTTATGCTGAAAAGAAAAATGACATAGAAGTGCTTTTTCTAGGAAGTAGTAATTGTTTTTGCACGATTGATCCATTGGTTCTTTATGAAGAGTACGGAATTGCTGCCTGCAATTTTGCAAGTTCTTCACAGTCTATGGATATTTCGTTGCTTTATTTGAAGGAAGCATTGAAAAGGCAGAAACCCAAGGTGGTGGCATTAGAGGTGAATTATATACCGGGACAAAATGTGACAGCACTTGGAGAGAATAGTATTCTATGGGGACTTACCGATATGCCGTTTACTCTTGATAAGCTTAAGTGTTTGTATCAGCTGTTAGGAAAGATAGATGAGGAATATATTTCCTATGCATTTCCGTTACTTCGATATCATGAGCGGTGGAAGGAAATTTCCAAACAGGATTATATATACATGACAGAAGATAAAACGAACTGGAATAAAGGGTATATGCGTACACATCAGATTTCGGATGCACCAGTTGATTTATCGGCTTATGAGCAAGAGGGAAGTGCATGGCTTGATGAGCGTGCAGTAGCCTGTCTCAATGAAATGGCAGAGATTTGTGAAAAAAAGGGAATTACCTTTTTACTGTTTAAGTCACCAAAGGCAGATTGGTATCAGTATTTTTCTTCGGAAATAGAAAAGGTTTCTGGTGAAAAGGGACTTGCCTTTATTGATTATAATGCTTTAGTGCAGGAAGTAGGCTTAGATGTAGCGACAGATTTTCGCGACAGTTACCATTTAAATGAGCAGGGGGCGGCAAAAGTTTCTACTCATATGGGCGCCTATCTGAAAGAAAACTTTGAGCTCACAGACAGAAGAATGGATGAAGAACATAATAGCTGGGATGCGGCGCTTGCATATCAAGAAAGGTTGAGACTGACAGAAGATGCTTTTTCTAATGTGTCAACCGTTACGGAATGTAAGGAAATGCTGGATAATAAAGAAGATTATGTGACCATCCTCACTTATAAAGGTGGTAAAGACAAGATTCAGTATCAGTGGATTTATGTGAAAGGTGAGCCGGTTTATACAAAAGTATGGGAAGATGATGGGATTTCACACAAAAAGATTGAGGATTTAGAGGTGGTTTTTGTCAGAGAGAGAAAGATATTAAATGTTTTTATTGAAGGTGAAAGTTACTATGAACCACAGAAGAACTGGTCTGTAATTGTCTATGATATGAAAATAGGTGAGGTAGTAGCACAGCTTGGCTTTGATGAATAAAGAAAAATACTTTTTCTCATACTATTTTTGACGTATTAGGTAGTTTGTGGTAGAATGAATTGTTTATAGAATTTGAGAATAAAAACAGCTTTTAACGGAGGAAAGAAAGATGTTAAATAATAAAACAATATTGATTACAGGCGGAACTGGTTCTTTTGGAAAATGTTTTACAAAATATGTTCTGAAGAATTATAACCCTAAGAAGATTATCATTTACTCAAGAGATGAGTTTAAGCAGTGGATGATGGCAAGTGAGTTTGAAGAATATAAGGATAAGCTTCGTTTCTTTATTGGTGATGTAAGAGATTATGAGCGTATGAAGAGAGCTTTTGAAGGTGTTGATTATGTCATTCATGCAGCAGCTATGAAGCAGGTTCCTGCTTGTGAATATAATCCAAATGAAGCAATTAAGACCAATGTTGTAGGTGCTCAGAATGTAATTGATGCATCCTTGAATACAGGTGTTAAGAAGGTAGTTGCATTATCTACCGATAAGGCAGTAAATCCGGTAAACCTTTACGGTGGAACAAAGCTTGTTTCAGATAAGCTCTTTATCGCAGCGAATGCATATTGTGGAGATAAGGAGTTAAGTTTCTCTATCGTAAGATATGGTAATGTGGCAGGAAGCCGTGGTTCTATTATTCCGTTATTCAACAAGTTAATTAAGGAAGGTGCAACAGAGCTTCCTATTACCGATTATAGAATGACACGTTTCTGGATTAGCTTAGAGGAAGGTGTAAAGCTTGTAATTAAGGCATTAGAGGAAGCAAAGGGTGGAGAAACTTTCATCAGTAAGATTCCATCTTTCAAGATTACAGACCTTGCAGAAGCAATGGCACCTGGTATGAAGACAAAAGAAATCGGTATTCGCCCGGGCGAAAAGCTTCATGAGGTAATGGTTACAGTAGAAGATTCCATGACTACTTTTGAATATGATAAGCATTATATTATTTATCCACAGATGTTTTGGCAGGAGTCAAAGCGTCCAAATCCAAGTGGTAAGAAAGTTGATGATGAATTCTATTATTCATCAGGAAACAATACAGAGTGGCTTACGGTAGAGCAGATTAGAGAACTGTTAAAGGATGTTGAGTTGGAGAAATAAGATTGCAAAATCCATAGGCGGAAGATTTTGCAATCAGCGCAAATTCCATAAACGGAAGAATTTGCGATTGGTAAGTTTGCAGAGCTGCAAACTTACAGGTCGTGGAAAGGTAAAGTTTTGATATGAATAAACCAGCAATTGCCGGAGGAACTCCGGTTAGGGATACGAAAATATTTTACGGACATCAGTATATTGACGAAGCAGATGTTAAGGCAGTTACGGAGGTGCTTACCAGTGATTGTCTGACTTGTGGTCCTAAGATTACAGAACTGGAAAAGAAGCTTTGTGAGCTGACAGGAGCCAAGTATGCCGTAGTATGCAGCAATGGAACGGCTGCGTTACATATTGCGGCAATGGCAGCAGGCGTGTCAGAAGGAGATGAGCTGATTACTACTCCAATTACCTTTGCAGCCTCTGCAAATTGTGGGTTATATTGTGGCGCAAAGCCAGTGTTTGCAGATATTAATCCGAATACTTATAACATTGACCCAAAGAGTGTGCAGGAGAAGATTACAGAAAAGACAAAGGCAGTCGTAGCAGTAGATTTTACTGGTCAGGCTGTAGAGCTTGATGAACTCCTTGCTATGTGTCGTGAAAAGGGCATTGCCTTGATTGAAGATGGAGCACATTCTATTGGTACGAAATATAAAGATAAAATGGTTGGTAGCATCGCAGATATGACAACTTTTAGTTTTCATCCTGTTAAGACCGTAACAGGTGGCGAGGGTGGAGCAGTTCTTACTAATAGTGAAGAATTGTATCAGAAGCTAGTATTGTACCGGGCTCATGGTATAACTAGAATTCCTGAACTATTAGAAAGAGAACCACATGGACCTTGGTACTATGAACAAATTGATTTAGGATATAATTACCGATTAACAGATATTCAATGTGCATTGATTATAAGTCAGTTGGATAAGCTTCCAATGTTCAGCGCAAGAAGAAAAGAGATTGTTAAGCGATATAATGAGGCGTTTGCTGAAATTTCTGAACTTTTTGTACAACAGGAGATAGCGGAGTCTGATACAACAAGACATCTTTATATTCTTAGAATCAGACCAGAGATGCTTACCATTGACAGAAAAGGATTTTTTGAAGCGTTAGGAGCAGAAAATATCTGTTGTAATGTGCATTATATTCCTGTATATTACCATCCATATTATGACAAGCTGGGCTACAAGAAAGGAATCTGTCCAAACGCAGAGAAACTGTACGATGAGATGCTAAGTCTTCCGTTGTACTATGGTATGACAGATCAGGATGTGGAAGATGTAATTAGTGCGGTAAAGAAGATAGTAGCATACTATCGCAAATAGAAGAGACAAAGCCCGGAGGGAAATACCCACGGGCTTTTTGAAGTAATAGGAAAGTTCTTTGAACTGTCCTATTACTTCAAAAATAATATGCGCAGAATCGCATAAGGAAATTATCACTTCGTGATATGCGATTCGCGCGACAAAGTGAACAAGTCCCTCTAGAGAGAGGGATTTAGGGAGATGATGTGGACTTGTCCACTTTGTTCCCATGTATTATTTCTGGTAGAAATAAGAGAGTTTTAGATTAGCAGGATAGGGGCAAATATATGAAAAGTGTAGCAATTATTACCGCAAGAGGCGGAAGTAAGAGAATTCCAAGGAAAAATATTAAGCCATTTCTTGGAAAACCAATTATTGAATATAGTATTGAAGCGGCTTTACAGTCGGATATGTTTCACGAGGTCATGGTATCTACCGATGATGAAGAGATTGCAGAGGTTGCCAGAAAAGCGGGAGCACAGGTTCCATTCTTTCGGAGTGAGGATACTTCTAATGATTATGCAACAACAGCAGAAGTACTGGCAGAGGTATTGGAGTCTTATGACAGAATAGGAAAGCGCTTTGAACAGATGTGTTGCATCTATCCAACAGCACCGTTTGTGACAGCAAATGCCATAAAAACAGCCATGATGTTATTGGAACAAGAGAAAGCAGATGCCTGCATTCCTGTTGTGAAGTTTTCATTTCCGCCACAGCGCTGTGTTGTGATTCATGATAATCGCTTAGAACCAAAGTGGCCTGAGAATATGAAGCTTCGTTCACAGGATCTTGAGCCTTTTTATCATGATTGTGGACAGTTTTATTGTCTAAATACCAAGAGCTTTATGGAACAGAAGGCAATTTGGATGAAACATGTTGTGCCGTTTATTCAGGATGAAAGCAGTGTACAGGATATTGATACAATAGAAGATTGGAAAATAGCAGAGATGAAATATAAAATTCTGCGTGGTTTATAGAAAACACAGCGATGTAGAATAAAAGAAAGGTATCGTTACGACAATGGAGAATACAAAGTATATAGAAGTAAATGGCAGACGAATTGGAGATGGTTATCCGGCGTATATTATTGCAGAGATGTCAGGAAACCATGCAGGAAGTATTGAGCATGCTAAGGAAATTATTCATGCAGCCAAGGAAATCGGAGCTGATTGTATCAAGATTCAGACATATACACCGGACACGATGACGATTGACTGCCATAATGATTATTTCAATATTTCCAAGGGAACCTGGGAAGGAGAAAATTTGTATAGCCTGTATCAGAAAGCCTATACACCTTGGGAGTGGCAGAAGGAGCTTCGTGATGAAGCAAGAAAGGTAGGAATTGATTTCTTATCTACTCCATTTGATAAAACTTCTGTTGATTTCCTGGAAGAGCTGGAGATGCCTTTTTATAAAATTGCATCTTTTGAATTGGTTGATATTCCTTTGCTTGAGTATATTGCATCAAAAGGAAAACCGATTATTATGTCAACTGGTATGGGAACGTTAGAGGAGATTCAAGAGGCAATTGAGGCGATTTACAGTCAGGGCAATCATCAGCTTGCGATTATGAAGTGTTCTAGTGCTTATCCGGCCAAGGTAGAAGAGATGAATCTAGGAACAATCGTAGATATGAAGCAACGATTTGGTATTCCGGTAGGATTATCGGATCATTCTCTAGGCTATTTTAGTGCAGCAACGGCAGTGGCAATGGGAGCAACGATTATTGAGAAGCATTTTTGTGTCAGCAGAGAAATAAAGAATCCGGATTCTACGTTCTCTATGGAACCACAGGAATTTAAGGAAATGATTGAAAAGGTACGAGAAGTAGAAAAGGCTAGAGGTGTTGTGACTTATGGTGTGTCAAAACAAGAGGAATCAAATGCTTGCTTCCGTCGTTCTTTATTTGTGGTGAAGGATATTGCAAAGGGCGAGGCCTTGACACCAGAAAACATCAGAAGTATTCGTCCGGCATATGGTATGAAGCCAAAATTCTATAAGGAAGTGTTGGGAAAGTTTGCTAATAGGGCTCTCAAAGCAGGAACACCTTTAAGAGAAGAAGATTTAAATTAGTTTGAAACAAGTAAGTATAGAATTCCATTTTTATGAGGTAAATGGTAATGGGTTTAACATTACGAGAGGTAACAGGAAAAGATATTGATTTATTATTTCAGTGGGCAAATGATCCTGTGACAAGACAGAATGCATTTCATACGGAACAGATACCATACGAGACACATCGTGCATGGTTTGTGAAAATGTTGGCAGACCGAGACGTTTTGAAATATATCTTATGTAGTACGAATAATGCGGGAGAAGTTCAAAATATTGGACAGATACGTTTGTCTATTGAGGACGGAGAAGCATTGATAGATTATAGTATTGATCCAGAGAAACGTGGTCAGGGCTATGGAACACGCATGATTTTGATGGCGGAGGAGAAGCTTAGAGAACTGCGAATGGATGTTATCTATTGCAAGGGACAGGTAAAGCATGCCAATATTGCATCTGCCAAAGCATTTGAAAAGTGTGGTTATGATATGGATGAAAAGGAACAATATCTGGAATTTATGAAAAGAATCAGAAGCTAGAAAGGATAGAGTGATTAGGCATGAAGATAGTGATTGCAACGATTAAATCCTGGAACATAGAAAGAGCAAAGGTATTGCAGGAAAAATATGCCGGAATTCATGAGATTGTAATATATACCAAAAAGGAAGAGTTTACAATAGAAAACGTGAAAGTATTTGAACCAGATTACATCCTGATGCCTCATTGGTCATATATTGTTCCAGATGAGATTACGAAGAATTGGAATTGTGTTGTATTTCACATGACAGATTTACCCTATGGAAGAGGTGGAAGTCCTTTACAGAATCTGATTGTCAGAGGACATAAAGAGACGAAGATATCTGCTATCAAGGTTACATCAACGATTGATGGAGGTCCTGTTTATATGAAAAAACCATTGACTTTAGAGGGTTCTGCACAGGAAATCTTTGTTCGCTGTTCGGATGTGATTTTTGGAGAAATGATCCCCAAATTTTTAGAAGAGCAATTAGTGCCTGTGGAGCAAACAGGAGCCCCTGTGCTTTTTAAACGAAGAACAGAAAAAGATGGAGAAATAACATCGGATATGGAATTAGATAAAATTTATGACTATATTCGAATGCTTGATGCAGAAGGATATCCAAGGGCATATATCGAATTTGGTGAATATCGTTTGAGTTTTGAGAATGCGGTCTTGTCAGAAAGTGGAGACATTGTGGAAGCAAAAGTAATATTCAATAAACGTAGTGAAGCGTAATGACAAAATGTATTGTGCATCTGTAAATTAGGTAGATATCAGAAAGACGTGAATAGTGTGAAAAATAACTCTAATCACTCGGACTAGAGGGTCCTTTGTGAAGGGTTATTATATTTCACACCGGAAAAAGCTGGCGCTTTTTCATTACTATTTGAGGCAGCAAAAGGCTGACATGGAGGATTAGTATGAATAATAAATTTTTCATACGCAAATTTGTGCCTGCGGCCCAAAGTTTGCAGGTGTAGGAAAGGCATGGGAATTAATATATGAAAACAGTGTTAGTAGTAGCAGCTCATCCAGATGATGAGATTCTGGGAGTTGGTGGAACAGCAGCAAAGCATGCGGCTTGTGGTGATGAGGTATATGCCATTATTTTAGGAGAAGGACAAACTTCTCGTGGAGAGAAAAGAGAAGATATCAGTCAGGAAGTGGTGAAGGAGCTTCACAAGAATACGATGGAAAGTGCAAAAGCCATTGGTTATAAGGATGTTTTCTTTGCAGATTTTCCAGATAACCGTTTTGATCAGGTAGATTTATTGGATATTGTGAAGGAAGTAGAGAAAAAAGTTCGTGAGCTTCGTCCGGAGATAATCTATACACATTATAGTGGCGATTTGAATATTGACCATCAATATACAGCTAGAGCAGTTTTGACAGCAACGAGACCAATCGGAAAAAACTATCCGGTCAAGGAGATTTATGCGTTTGAAACGCTTTCTTCTACAGAATGGAATTTTGATTATAGTGGACAACCAGTCTTTTGTCCAAACGTTTATGTGGATATTACAGATTATTATGAGAAAAAAGAAGAAGCAATGAACTGTTATGTATCAGAACTGTGTGAATTTCCACATCCACGTTCCTTGGAAGGAATGGATGTATTGTCCAAAGCACGTGGTATGACAGTTGGAATGCAGCGTGCAGAAGCTTTCATGCTTATTCGCAAGATTGGATAAATTCAGGTTTAGTGGAGTAGTATGTGCCGCACCAGCCGGCTACCATGCTACTCATATCGGGACGCTTATTTGGTATTTTCTAAATGGAGCGTTCGGCAGCTTTGATTTGTCTTGTCCTACGCAAACTCGCACTGCTTT
>JAFSCH010000104.1 GCA_017436865.1 Lachnospiraceae bacterium | reverse complement strand
GCATTGCGTACTCGCTCGTACACTGTTTCACAACAAAATGCATTATACATAATTTTTACGTGTGTGTCAATATATTTTTATAATATTTTTCAATAATTTTTTCTGCCGGTTTTGCATAGACTGCATAATCCATCTGTCGTGATGCCACTTCCTCCTTATAAAGAAATGCCGGCCAGTCCCAAATGCAGAATCCCTCTACCCATTTTCTTTTACTGCAAGCTTCAAACATGGCTCCATACCAAGCCGCCTGCCCTTCCATATCCAACTCTCCCTTGAGCTCCCAGTTATTTGGAACAAATTTCGAGCCTGTCACAGACATACATCCTGCCTCAGCAAAGAAAAATGGTTTATTAAATTTTTTCACTACCGCTTCAATTCGATCCAACTCTTGCTCCCATTTATCAATCGGATAATAACCACTTGATGAAATTACGTCTACACAATCCCACCACTTTACATGATTCTCTTGATATTTATCCGTATTATAGGAAACAAGCCCTGTATATTCCTTACGAATATCTTCTATCAGTTTTCTCCATTCTTCCTCTCGCTTTTCTGACTGAACCATCTCACAACCTGCAATAAACATTTCACAACCGCATTTTTGAGCTATTCTTGCATAATGAAGTTGAAACTGAGTATAGGACGCAAACCAGTTGCTCCATTTTGGCTCACACACAACATCTTCATCAAAAAAACAGATATGGGCGCGCCATGTGCCATTTTTACAATTCACAGTAGGTTTCAATGCTACACGAAGTCCAAGCTCCTTGGCATACGCAATGAGTCTTTCCAGTTCCTCATCCCTTATGGTAGCTTTTCCTCTATAATCAATATTTTCTGATTGCGGTGTATCTTGCAGACCATTTGGAACCAATATAATAAAATCAGCTCCCGTTCTTTCCTTTAATAATTTCAAACTCTGATATGTATTTTCCTGTTCAAATGTCCCTTCACATGCAAAAGGGGCAAAGGTTACGCCTTTGATAAACTTCATCTGACTTCCTCCGCTTTTTTCCAATTATTAGTACCATGTTTGTATACTCGTATTTATTTATAAAATATAGCACCGTTTGTTGCGATATGATATAATTACATATGACAAAAATCGTATAAATCTATCATAATGCAAAGTATTATTGTAACTGTTCAGCAGGCATGCGCATTTACTGCGTATGCCGTAAGAAAACGTAGATTTGGAAAGTCAAAATCCCATTGCGAAGCAATTTTAAATGGATTTTGACACGTAACTATGAAGGTACTGAATAGTTACGTATTATTATTGAATATAAAGGGGAACTCTAATATGCATTATTTATTTGAATACGGAGATATTTTAAATTCACCATACGAATGTTTTATATTTGATACAGCAATTCATTCTTTTCCAATCAGGCAACATTGGCATTATTATATGGAAATTCTCTTTATGTTAGACGGCACTGCCCTTGTCAGTTGTAAGGATAAAGAATATATCCTGCATCCGGGCGACATGATTAGCCTTCCTCCGAAAGAGCTTCATGCCATTTATGCAACTTCCAACGAAAGACTTCGCTATTATGTATTAAAATTTGACCTAAAACGTTTTCATGAGGATGGTGGTCTTTCTCCTCAGTTAAAAGCAGTAGTTCAGCAAGCTCTTTCCGATCCAAACAGTTCCATTCATTTTTCGGCACCACAAATGCAAAAATATCCCATTCAGGGCTATATACGTGCTTGCAGCAATGAATATGAACAACGTGGATATGGATACCTTACCTCCATGCACGCAGTCATTACCTGTCTGTTACTTGCCATGGTGCGTATTTGGAGAAGCCACGGATTTGTTCCTTCCAAAATAGCGCCAGAGCCTACTTTTCATTCCATTGATACAATTACAGAATACATTGATGCTCATTCAAATCAAGCACTACGTGTGGAAGATTTGGCCCTCCGCTGTAATATGAGCTATTCCTTTTTTGCCAAAAAGTTCAAACAGCTTTACGGGCGCTCTTGCAAGGAATACATTGAATATGTACGCGTTACTAAAACCGAAGATTTGCTTTTGTTTACAGATTATGACCTTGCCTATATTAGTCAGGAAACTGGTTTTTCCGACTGCAGTCATATGATAAAAACATTTCGTAAATATAAAAATATAACCCCAAAACAATTTCGTATGCAGAATACGAAAACAATATATTAGAACAAAGAATGTGCAAAGCACATTCTCGCGCCGCTGAAGCGTCGCATAAGCGACAATTTTCCACTGCTTCAGCGTGCGCATAAACTATTCTATGATAGGAAATTCCTATCATAGAACAAATAGTGCGTGCCAGCGCACGCACTTTGGCAAGAATTTCTGTCGAAATTCTTGTTTAACCACCACTACGTAACAGCAATTTCCTAATATTCAAAAAAAATGATTGCCACTACATTGCAACAATTTCCTAATGTAAAAAAACCAGAAACATTCCCATCTGTTTCTGGTTTTTTAAGCTTTGATTGCACCTATATTCAATATGAAGTTGTTTACATCTTAGAGATCATGACTACTGATAAGTCATAACGGTCAAGAAATTCGTCAATATCTCTTTCATCCCCGATTTCCATAGCTACTTCGAATACACCTGTTTCTGGATCCAAAAAGCCAGCTACCATTTCTCCAGTTTCCTGGTTCTTTCTGATGAGTGGTTTCTTGTTTGCGATTTCAATCTTCTTTACTACTTTTTCTTTTGCTACTACCATGATGTTGTTCCCCTTTCAACCCTTTTCAATGTGCTTATGTTAAACATTCAAGTCACACATTCCTAGCAAATTGTTAACATAAATAGTTTCCTTGTAGATATTTCTAGATTGTAAGGTAATAATAGCGCAGTTTTTAAAATTTTTCAAACAATTTATTTGCATTTCAATCGTTTTATGTTATTTTCAGAAAAATGCACAAAATTACCCCTTGGTTTTTTTTACTTTTCACAATAAAAATCTTTATGTAGATATGTTTTTCAAGGTGCAGATGCTGTTTTTATGAAATCTTTCTTGCAGAATCTTTCATTCATGCAAATCAAAGCTCATTTATATTCAGTTCCAAAGCGTTATCATCTTCTCCCAAAAACGACAACGACAATGAAATTGAATCCACAGTATGCTTACCAGAAAATCTAGTAGGATTATAACGCCAGACCTCCAATTCAATATACGGTTCTTCCGTATTCCATGCAGGATCAATACTCGTCATTGTATCTGCACACTTCAGATACTCACGTTTCTCAATTGCACGAATAGCATGTCCTAGAGAAGCTTTTCCTCCCCCTAAACCAGCCTTTACCAGCTTAGCTTCCATACCAGCTTTTGGCAAAGCCAGTATCCAGTCCTCCGCTTTCACGTAAAGACGCTTCTGTACGGGATTGCGAAGATAATTCTTCGCCTTATCCAATATTGTTTGTCGCTCCATGTTCATGGTTACCATGGAACTTCTACCTTTTTTCCTGGTTACAAGTAATCCCAGTTCCTCCAGTTCTTGCACTCCTCTAGTCACATTCATCAATGAAATATCCAAATCTTTAGATATATCAAGTTTTGAATGATATCCTCCAACCTTATCATAAATAAAGTACAGAAGGATATATTGTGCCATCGCTGTCAATTGCTTCCCGGCCACTGCCGCAGCTTTAAAATGTTCTTGTAATGCAATTCCCAAAAATGGCATGAAGAGTTGGTTCTCTGGCACAATAAATGCCTGTCCTCCCTCAATCAGACATTTCCGTTGATATGATGTAATTCTGTCAAAACAAATAACGACAGGCAACTCACAACGTTCCTGAATCTGTTGTCGCTCCTTCAAGAAAACAGACATCTGAAATTCAGATGCCGGCATTGTAATAACAAGGCAGGTTATGCCACATATTTCGAGAAGATAATACTCCCGTTCTTCTCTAAGCTCATCCGGTAAAGTATCTGTGTCCATCCACGCCCTTATATCGACATGTAATCCTAAGGTGTATTTTAAATAACTTTCCATAGATGCCGCTCTTTCACAATATATATTAACTTTACTTTTCCATGTTATCATATCAATTTTTAATATGCAATCTTTTTGTTATTATCAACACTTAAAAAAATAATGCATTTTTTTGTTACTTTTTCACACTTTTTATTTAATATGCATCTTTTTGTGTTATAATATATTCAAATCTTTTAATTATTTAGTCAAAACATTAGGAGGAGTTCTTATGTATTCTTTTCCCGTTAGCACTTTACAACCGGGCATGGTTCTTTATGATGATTTATATACTTCTGATAACACATTGCTGTTAAAAGCAAATACTTTATTGACAGAGGAAAAAATTCAATTACTAAAAGACAATTCCATCGATCATGTAACCTTGGCAGAACCTTTGGAAATCAATATTACTCATTATCAATATCTCTATAACAGTGAACATTTCAAAGAATTCTGCTCCACTTACGAAAGCAGTGTGAAAGCCTTTAAAAATCTTATTCATTTATTTGAGACAGGACTAGAAGTTAATTTAGATAAGTTTCTGGATTTGCGCAATAACATTATAAATGCTGTCAGAAATGAAGATCAGCTTATTGATTATTTGTATTATATGATGCCGGATGAGAAACAGCTTACATATATTCATTGCTTTAATTGTGGTCTTTTATGTTATACTTTCGCAAAATGGTGCAAGCTTTCTCCAAAAGAGCTTGATCTGTTAACAATCGCAGGATTTGCCTTTGATATTGGAAAAATCAAGCTATCTGACGACTTATTATGGAAAGATGGAAAGTTAACTCCCGAAGAAATCACGCAATTACAGCGTCATATTCACATGGGATATGATTTAATAAAACACAAAAATCTACCTCCTATCATTACTACCGTGCTAATTATGCATCATGAAAGACGAGATGGAAGCGGCTATCCTGCCGGCTTAAAAGCTGATAAAATACATCCTTTTGCTTTACTTGCAGGAATTGCTGATATATATGAAGCAGTCACACACCCAAGAGCTCAACGTGCTGCCTTAACCCCTTTCCAGGCAATTGGAATTTTCGAGCAGCAAGGCTTTGAAAAAACCGGTGTACAAACCACTAAAAAATTATTATCACGCATTGCTCAGCTCTATCTTGACAGAAGAGTAACCCTTAGCAATCAACTAAATGGACGTATTTGCGAGATACACAGCGATGCCTTATCAAGACCAACCATTTTTTGCAACAATCAGCTTCTTGATCTAAGAGAACATCCGGAATTAGATATTATTCGTATGAGCTAATTATTGATATACAAAATGGCTATAAAAATGAAAAATCATTTTTATAGCCATTTCTGCTTTTCCTTATTTTTTCAAAATTTCATCTAACTCTGCCTGAAGTTCTTCTTTTGTTAATCCCTTTGTTTCATCCAGAAGATTTTCTAATTCACCTGCAAGCTTGGTCAACGCTTCTGTATCAAATTCATAGTCATCCACATACTGTTCAATTGACTGTTCTAACTCACTTATCTGTTCCTCTGAAAGCCCTAAGCTTTCCTCTAAATCATCATTCTGAACAAACTCATCTAACTGTGCCTTTAATGCTTTTTTCATTTCACCTGACACAGCACTTACAACTTCATCTTGCTTTTCCTCCCACTGCTCCTGTACTGTTTGCGGTAACTGTTCCTGACACGATGTCATCGCTATGGAAGAAATTCCGAAACAAGCAGCTATTGATATCATTAACTTCTTCACTTACTGTCTTCTCCTGTCCTATATTGTCATTCCTCTTCGACAGCCTTCTTCTGTGCTTCCTTTTCGCCTTCTCGCTTTGCAGCACGATCCTTCCATGTATTAGAACGTGTACCAGGAGTCGTTGTCCGAATCCTTAAAAACAGCTTTCCATCCTCTGTAAATTTTGTAATACCTATGTTTTTCCATACGTATAGCTCGTATGGTGCAAATTGTATCTTAACCTCACGAAACATTCCGTCTCCCGAAAAGTTAACAAACTTGTCCTTTTCTTTCACTGGCATTACATAAATATACTTATTGTCTGTTGTATGAATTACTGTTGTATCAAATACTGCCGCTTTACCTTCCTTGCTGACTTTAATGGTTGCCACGGACGGTATTGGAATATTATTTACTTCCATTTCCCTCACCCGCTTCCATATGAAAATCTTATATATTAAAATTATATAGTTTTCCATTTCCTATTGTCAATCATTTACGTGTTAATATTCTTTATATTTGTATTCTATTTTTGAAAACTTTGTGAATTCCGATTCTGGTATTTCATTTTTTTCTATTTTATGTTACTTTATTTGAGTGGGTTTTCCCGGAAAGGTTAGGTATGGAAATGGCAAAAAAAGATACAAATAATGGAAATGAAGTGCTTAGCAAAAGCAAAGCAAAAAGAGAAGCTAGACAAAAAGAAATAGCAAAGGAAAAAAAGGAAAAACTGGTAAGCCGCATTATTACAACCACTATAGTAACTATATTTGTTGCTATATTCGCTGTTGCAATTGGCTTCCAGATTTATAAATCAGCCATTCGGACAACTTCCAACTCTGATTTTAGTGCAGGTCTTACAGAAGCAGGCTTAATCGATGGCGTAGAGACCACTTCTACGGTATCTCTTGCAGATTATGAAGGACTTGTTGTCCCAATGAACGAAGTAGCTGCTACTGCCGAAGAGGTTGATTCCAATATTCAATCAACACTTTCTTCTCACAAAGCAATAAGCGATGACAGCTCCATCGAAATCAAAAGTGGAGACACCGTTAACATTGACTATGTAGGTTCTATTGATGGTGTAGAATTTGAAGGTGGTAACAGTAATGGCGAAGGTTATGACCTTGAAATTGGTTCCGGCACTTTTATTGAAGGTTTTGAAGATCAGCTGATTGGACATACTCCTGGTGAAGATGTTGTTGTTAAAGCAACATTCCCTGAAGATTATACCAGTGCTGATTTAGCAGGTAAGAAAGCAGAATTTGCAGTTACGATTCACGGAGTCTATGTTACACCGGAACTGACAGACACGTTTGTTCAAGAGAATTTTTCTGATGTTGCTTCTACTGCTGACGAATATCGTGCATACGTTGAGAATAATTTCTATCGTACACACTTAGAAGAATATCTGCATAACTATATTCTTGAGAACTCTACAATAAGCTCATACCCAAAGACTTATGTAAAGGCTCTTAAATCTATAACTAAGTATAATGATGAATTTAGTATGCAATACTATAATCAAATGGCTTCTCAATATGGTATGGAAACCTCTACCAATGTATGGGATACTATTGAGGGCGTAGACAACGAAATTGAATACGAACATGACTTAACAAAACGTGCAGAAGAGATGGCTAAACAAGCTCTTGTATATCAGGCTATTTACGAAAAGGCTGGACTTAATGTAGACTTTGATGCAATTATTGCTGAAATGACAGAAACAAATGGCGAAGATTATGTAACCAATATGAAAGATACCTATGGTCAGGGCTATATGATTCAAACCGAAATACAGTCCGTTGTATTAGATTACTTAGCTGATAACGCAAACGTACAGTAATACATTTACTATTAAGAGGAATTGGGCAAATGCCCGATTCCTTTTCTTATATCAAGTCGCCAAATTAATGTTAGTATCAATTTTTTGTTATTATTAAATTTGAGTTTGCGTGTTAAAGTGAGCCATGCTGGACAATGGCTAAATTGCTCGTCGGGAGCTTGCTCACGGGCAGACATATTCGAGCGAGGCTATTTTCCCGACTGCTAGGACGCAATCCTTGTTCCGGTCGGGATGATTAACACTATTTACCCCGACTGCTAGGACGCAATCCTTGTTCCGGTCGGGATGATTAACACTATTTACCCCGACTGCTAGGACGCAATCCTTGTTCCGGTCGGGATGATTAGCACTATTTACCCCGACTGCTAGGACGCAATCCTTGTTCCAGTCGGGATGATTAGCAC
>JAFSCH010000155.1 GCA_017436865.1 Lachnospiraceae bacterium | reverse complement strand
CTACATCTTCTAATTTCACATCGTTTACTTGTTGTGCCCTCTTTTCAGCGGGCTATTTTCATATCAAGAATTCTCCGAAGGAGAACTTTCCTATAAAGTAAAAAAGTGTTTGCTCAGCAGCAAACACTAGCAAGAATTTCTGTCGAAATTCTTGTCTAATACTCACTACGTTACAGCAATTTCCTATTACACAAAAAAGACGAAGGCACATGTATCATTTTCATACCTTCGTCTCTGTTCTTTACTAATACAATTACTTATCCCACTGCTGTAATACTGTAACAAACGCTGGAATTAATTGCTTCTTTCTTGAAACCAAATCTTTTAGTTCAAACTTATGCAATTTCTTAGATAATCGAAATGCTTCTCGTACCAACTCCTCTGATCTGGGTCCGAAACATAACAACTCTGTCTTCTCATATACAATGTTTGTCAGCATAAAGAAACACATATCTACCGGTAACTTAGGCAATTGTTCCTCTATATATGGAACCAACTTTTCCTTAATCTCCTGAAGCTCAATGGTATTCATAGAATTAATCTGCCCTACACCAAAACTAAATTCATTTACCGTGAAATTTTTATAATCTTGTTTAAAAATTTCATCTGCTTGCTTGTCACTTAGATTACTTCCAGCACCAAACATATCAATTGCAAACTCTTCAATCTCAACACCGCAAATCTCAGATAAATGTTCTGCTGCTGCTTTATCTACCTCTGTAACTGTTGGTGAATGGAACATCAACGTATCTGAAATAATTGCAGCCATCATAATACCAGCAATATTTTTTGGTATCTCAACTCCCTGCTCCTGATACATTTGATAAATAATCGTTGCTGTACAACCAAGTGGCTGATTTCTAAAATAAACCGGTGATAAAGTCTCCAACGTACCAATTCTATGATGATCTATGATTTCCATAATCTCAGCAAACTCAATACCATCAACTGTTTGAGATGCTTCATTGTGATCCACAAGAATTAACCTTTTCTTACGCAAATTTAACAAAGTTCTTCGTGAAATCATTCCCACATAATTGTCTTCTTCATCCAGTACAGGAAAATCATGAAAACGCTTCTTTTTCATAATTACACGAATATCCTCTGTCTTGTCTGTCACTTTAAACGTAGTCAACTTATCCCTCTTCATAAAATAGCCAATTGACATACTTTGATTAATTAATCGTGCTACAGTAAAGGAATCATACGGTGTATTAATAATAATACAATTTCGTTCCTTTGCAAAATGTTGTATGGTCTTTGATACCTTCGCCCCCATACTGATTACCACACATGCCGCTCCCATTTCGATGGCACATAACTGTGTTTCATAGCGGTTTCCTATAATAACCATATCACCAGGATGAATATATTCCTCCAAAACATCTGGATTATCAGTAGCAATTACCACTTCTCCACTATCAAAATAGCCATTCTCATCCCCTACTATCATTTTAGCATCTAAGGTCTCTAATATATTTTTATATGTAGTCTTTGCTGTAGAAAGTATACAGTTATCATACACATCCATATACGCATTCGCAATATCACCAAGAGTTATGATTCCACTTAACTTTCCATCCTCTAATACTGGAAGTGTAACATCTCCTCTATCTCGCATCAAATGCCATGCCTTCTTTAAGGATACATCCTCTGTTACTCCCTCAACCGCATTCATGTCTATGTCGCGTGCATCTGTCATAACATCATGAAGATAAATCGGAGCATCCACATGAAAAGCATTTAATACATACTGCGTTTCCTGATTAATCTGCCCGGCTCTTGCTGGTATATATACCCCGTTTTCTCTCTGACTCTTCAGATGCGCATAAGCAATGGCAGAACAAATAGAATCTGTATCCGGATTCTTGTGTCCAACAATATAGATTGGTCTTTCACTCTTTTCTAATAAATCCATGCGCTCTCTCCCTTCCTATTTCGCTGTAACTTTTCAGTATCTTCATCGTTAACCCTTACAATATGATATATCCAATTTACAATCTTTTCTAGATATTTTTTTAACAAAGTTTTCCAATTAAGCTAATAAATTTTTAGATAGCTTATCTAGATTCTTTTTGACTATTTTCTGTCTTTTTTTATGTAAACCTTATTTTTTTGTTATTTTAGATATATTGCATTGAAAATTCAAAATATTCGTGCTATTATAATATTATCAAAAATAGAGTAGTTGTTTTTCATATATATTTCCTATATATCACAGAAAGGTATGGTCATTATGAGAGGATTCGAAAGATTCAGTGTATTGGAATGTGAAGAAATTGAGAAAGTACGAAAAATAGGTGAAGAATATGGTAATTCTCAAGAGTTAAAAACTGCCTGCAAAGAGGCTTATCAGTTATACCGTGAAGGACGTATTTCTGCAGAATGCTACGGAAAAATTTATTCCGAAGCATTCGATAACTATCTTGGCATCATGCTCTAAATCATGGTATTCAAAAAGACAGGCATAAAACCTGTCTTTTTCTATTTCCATCTATTCTTCCTTATCATCCAACTCATTGCTTCTCCACACGGTTATAATACGACCATAGTCAAACCATTCTGTTCTTTCTTCTTGGGTAATGACAATAATCTTACCTCTTCCATGTACCGGATGCAATTCATAACTATTGGCATCTCTCAGAATAATTTTTCTTACATATAACTTTCTTGTTTTCATATTTTGCACTACTGCAGTATCACCACTTCTTGCCATGTCTTCATCAAGCAACAAAATATCACCTTTTGCATATATTGGCAATAAACTATTTTCCGTTATTCGAAATCCTCTCGTTATCTTTGAACTAAAATGCTTGGGAATGCATACTTGTTCTATTTCTGCCGAATCAAAATCCATCCCATCCTTCATATATCCTGATAGTGTAATAACATCTATCATTCTTCCCTCATTTTCACTTACATTCTGCAGCATCCGAAGCTTCTCAGCATGTTGTAAATAATAATCTACTTTTCGACAAGTTGAAATTGGCATATGATATAACTTATCATATAACTGATCTTTGAATTCATGACTTCCGAGTAACACGGGAATTGGTATATTCAAAACTGTTGACGCTCTATATGCTGTATATAGTGATATAGAATCTGTAAGCCCTGAAACCATTTTTCGATATCCTGGAACAGACATTTCAAGTTTGTCAGCCATTTCCCATTGTGTCCATCCTCTTATGGTACGCTCTCTCTCTAATGTATCAATAAAGGCATTCTTTAGTTCTAATTTATGCATTATCTTCCCCTAGTGACCTTTTGGTATTACTTTTTCTGATTTTACTCTTCTATTTTTTTCAATTTGTGACACACAAGTTTCACTATAAAATGATACTATCTTATTTAAGAAAAAACAACTAAAAATTTATGTAAACATATTGTAAATAATGTTACTTGCACAAAATAGGCAATTACTTGTAAGAATCGGAGGTTTTTATATGAAAGATAATTCAAAAAGTGAGCGAATTGACACAATCCGCATGAAAGATATTGTAGCTCAACTAACAGATATCATCTATCTGTTATGCGATGCAAAAGAAACCGATATCCGAATTATCATAAATCAGTTAACAAATTTAACCGCAGAAGAACGCGAAAGTCTTCATATTACATTTTCTACTGATATAGCCTCCTAAGGTATATACAAAAAGTGATTCCCCTGTGGCAATCACTCAAAAATTTTACCTCATAAATTCTGTATTAACTGCTACAACGTTATAGCAGTTTTCTATTCAAAAAAAATACTGAACAGTACCCCACTGTTCAGTATAAATCTATGCGCAACTGGCTGTCACCCTATTAAAAATAGCAAGACCCTATAGCTTTGCGTCACCGGATTTCTCACGGCTTTGCCCTAATAAAATACTCACCATGGTTTATTATAAATATACTTTTTCCGAACGTCAACCCCACAAAAAGAAGTTGCTCGATTAGTCCTTTTATCCTATATTTTCTGTCAAAACACAAGATTGTATTTAATACAAATTAATAATCGAGTAGGAGGGAAAATTAAATAAATTTTCCCGACCTCTCAGCCGAGTAAGTAAGAGGAATCCCACCTCAAACTTCTCACAGAACCGTACATGAAAGTCTCCTTTCATACGGCTCTTATCATTTAACAATACGAATACATTTTGTTCCAATGAGCAAACAAGTTTGGCTCACGTTTTCTTACAGACGCGAGCCATTTTTCTGCTCTTTGCCTGTGTCCTCGTAAGTTCTTATATTTACACATTGCCCATTTTACCAACCTACGTTCAACCACTTGAAGTGAATACTTCATTGCTGACGGATTGAATTTACCAAAATAATTAGTCCATCCTCTCAGCATAGGATTCAGCATTTCTGCAAGCATGTCTACTTTGCCCCCCGTTCTTTTATGGATTTGCATTGCTTTAATCTTGTCACGAAATGCTTTAGCTGACGCTTTGCTAACTGAGGCTATAAAGTTATATCGAATCTTTCCATCCTTGTGGTGTTCCAGCTTTACGTTCTATTACATCTCCATTTTTCATCACAAACGGAGTTTTAAGCCATCTTTCAATGTATAGGCAAATCCAAGACTCCTTGACATGTCTACACACCACTCTGGTCTCATGAGTAGTTCATGGTCTATGTTGTCAAATTCAAGCTAAATGATGTCATCCCTTCGCTCCATTTCCATTACAGAAATTTCTTAACTACTACGAATGACTCCGCCCCTACAGAACACTTCTCTACTTTCAGCCTTACCTTTCTGTGGCTTACTCTGCTCCTACAAATGGTAACTTTACGGCTTCATCCTTTTAGGCGGACTTACCAAACAGAGCCTAGCCTTATATGTGATTTCTGTCCGTCGAGCCAGAGGTTTGCCTACAGCTTCCTTCAGATTCCACCTCACGATGGACACCCTTGCTGTTCAGCTATATACTTCCTTGTTACCTAGGCGTATTCGGGACTTTCACCCGTTAGAGCGCGCCCATGGCGCGCAAACCAAAAAAAGTGATTGCCCAGCGGCAATCACTCAAAGAATTTACTTCGTAAATTCTTTATTAACTACCTCTACGTTACAGCAATTTCCTATTACATAAAAATAGTGCGTGCCAGCGCACGCACTTTGGCAAGAATTTCTGCCGAAATTCTTGTCTAACTACCACTATGTTACAGCATTTTCCTATTGCATAAAAAACTCCGATCGCATGACCGGAGTTTTTACTACTTTATGTACTTAGAAGAGACTAATACCAGAAGCATAGTCATCATTTACTACATAATAAATCATATTTTCTTCTGGTTTAATATATACTCTAACTTTTTCAATAGATTCAGTAGCATGTCCTTCTGCAATATATGCACTCTTTACACGCTCTACTACATCTGCTGCAAATACTTCTTGATTACCAAACTGAAGAAAAATCTCTTCTTTTACAGCACCAGCTTTTTTTTCTACTGGCTTTTTTACAGTTGTCTTCTTTTCTACAACTTTCTTCTCTGTAGCTTTCTTTGCCGCTGTCTTCTTTTCTTCGTTATTCTCTTCTGTTGGTTCAACACTTACTGTTTCAGCAAGTTTCTCCTGCTTAAATTCCTCTGCTACTACAGCTGCAGCCTTTTCTACTGTTTTCTTAACAGATTCTGTCTTTACGCTCTTACCCTTTGTTACTGGATTAACTCTTTTCATTTTACTCCTCCTTATACAACTGCAGGATTATCTTTAAATTTTCAACTATTTCATCCCTTCATAGTTACATTTATTCTTAATAATATCCTACTTTTTCTAATTTAATGTTCTTTACCGCTTTCACGCATACATAGCATATCACAAAAAAACAACTAATTCAATTTGTTTACATAAATTTTTTATTTTTTCTACATTTTACCTGCAAATTATTATCTTCCGTGTTAATCTCTGCCTATTAGCAAATAGGCGCATACAATAACAACACACTGTGCATACTATAGAAAAAGGAGGGAAAATTATGCGTAATAAATTTTTAGATTGCATCGCTTTAACCATAGCTATTATTGGTGCCGTTAACTGGGGACTTATTGGGTTCCTCGATTTTAATCTTGTTGCTGCAATTTTTGGTAGTATGTCATGGCTCTCACGCATTATTTATGGTTTAGTAGGACTCTGCGGACTATATTTAATCACATTCTACATGCGTTTAAGCGATAGTGAAGCCGATATGTAATTTATTGTAACTATTTATCATCTTGCATACGCATTTACCATGTATGACGTGAAAAAATACGTAAATAGTTACCTGTTCACACAACATTTTATGTATAAGAAAAGCTATTTACCTTTTATTAGATAAATAGCTTTTTTTATAATAGGAAAGTGTTGTAATATAACGGCAATCATTTTTTACATATGCTTATTGGTAAAAAATCTGCACAAGAGGTGAATCTTTATCTAGAATAATCGTTTTGTCCCCACCTTTAATAGCATTCTTAACTGCGTCTAAACTTCTAGTAAAACTATAAAAATCTGCCTTTGATGTATCATTATATGCCTCTGACATAATTCTCATATACTCTGCTTCACCTTCAGCCTTAAAAATCTCTGCCTGCTTATTTGCCTCTGATATCTGCAATGCTGCTTCCTTATCTGTTGTATTGCGAATCATCTGCGCCTCCGCATTACCTTCTGCTGTATAGGTTGCTGCAATATTTTGTCTCTCTGAAATCATACGTTCAAATACTGCGTCCTTATTATCTTCCGGCAAATCAAGAAGCTTAATCTCTACGGTTGCAATCTCTATACCATACTGTCCAATAGAACTCGTCGCATTTCTCATAATATGATCTGTCAGCTCCTGGCCTCTTGCTGCAATAATATCATTCTGAGTCATACTACTAATTACATTTTTTACTGCATTATATACCGCAACATCAATTCGCCCTTCTGCATTTACTGTTGATGTATTTAATGTCTGAGCAAATACCTTAGGATCTGTAATTCTCCATAACACAAAGCTGTCAACAATCATTGACTTTTTATCTTTTGTAATTACGTCTGACTTCGCAATATCATATAACAGTAATTCCTTAGATACTGTATCCACCTCCTGCATAATAGGAAGCTTAAAATATAATCCTGGTTCCGCGATTACTCTTTCAATCTTGCCAAATTCTTTTACAATTCCATATTGGTTCTCACGAATTACAAAAGCAGAATTCAATACAGTAATCAACGCTGCCATTACTACTACAATTCCAAATACCTTACCAATACTTTTCTTCATTGCATCTTCCTCCTACTGTGCTTTTTCTGCTGAATTATCTGTGCTTTGATTGGTTGAAGTTGCTCCATTTAATCCATTTATCTGAAGTTCATCCAAATATAATGTCTTATTCAAGTCGCCATCACCATTATCAATAATAAGCTTTACTCCTGGTAAAACATCTTCCATTGTCTCATAGAACATACGCTGTTTTGTAATTAACGGATTCTTTGTATACTCTTCATACATTTCATTAAATCGAACCACCTGCGCAGTTGCTTCGTTAATTCTTGCCTGTTTCTGCGCCTCTGCATCCTGAATAATTTGGTCTGCCTTTGCACTTGCCTCTGGAATCTTTTCATTTTGATATTTATTAGCATTATTAATTGCTGTTTCCTTGCCCTGTTTCGCAGTTTCTACCGCTTTAAATGCCTCAATAACAGCCTGTGTAGGTGGTTCTGCATCTTGCATCGAAATATTAACCAGCATCAATCCTATATCTTGCTGTTCAAGCTTTTCGACAATCATTTCTCTTATTGCAGCCTGAATCTCACTCTTTCCAGTTGTAATAACATCATCTACAGTATAATTACTTACTACATTACGAATACAAGACTGCGCAATATTTTTCAATATTTCTTCTGGTCTCGCAGAATTATACAAATACTTTACAGGATCAGATACCTTATATTCTACATAAAAATCAACATTTACAAAGTTAAAATCAGATGTAATCATAAGTGATTCCGCTGTGTACATATCCCCACTAGACTCTGTTGCTACATCCTGAGCATATCCAATAGGAAATCCTTGAATCGTTGTATTAACTCTCGTTACTTTTTGAATAAA
Organism: Lachnospiraceae bacterium; assembly: GCA_017436865.1. GTDB lineage: Bacteria > Bacillota > Clostridia > Lachnospirales > Lachnospiraceae > COE1. The sequence goes on along the minus strand of JAFSCH010000155.1, from coordinate 2,425 downwards.
TGGAATCTTAAAATGAAGTCCTGATGTTACAACTCCACCAGCTTTACCAAATGTAGTTACCACACCCTGTTCCTGCTCTCTGATTGAATATACCCACTCATAAGACACTAACAAAGCCAATACAATCGCTACAATAATCCCTATTGTAGTTCCTCTTTTCTTTTGTTCTCTGTTCCCATTAAAACGAGCTTTTCCATTTACATTATTGCCTGCATTGCCACTGCTGTTAAATTCTCTAAAATTCTCTGCCATAATTTCTCCTTCGTCCTCTCTGCTTTTTATATTATGAAAAATTACTTTCTTTTTAATATTTCAAGAATATAGTTCCACATCCTTTCTGTTGAAGAAATACTAAGTCTTTCTTCTGTTGTATGAATATCATATATATTAGGTCCAAATGACACACAGTCAAGTCCTGGTATTTTAGATATCATAATGCCACACTCTAGTCCTGCATGAATTGCTTCAACCTTTGGTTCCTCACCAAACATTTCCTCATACACTTGAACCATAGTCGCTCTAAGCTTGGAATCTGGGTCATACTGCCATCCAGGATACTCCCCATGAATACTTATACTGCCTCCTACAAGACCACTAGCCACCTTTATCTGCTCCATTAAATACTTTTTTGCTGATTCGATAGAACTTCTAATAGCACTAGATGTAATCATTTTATTTTCTTCAAGCTTTAATATTCCTACATTTAAAGAAGTTTCCACTAATCCTGCTATATCAACACTCATTGCCATAATACCATTCGGAAGAACCATAAGGAACTCTGTAACACGCTTGGTTGATTCTTCTGTTAAAATTCTTTTATTTTGATTTCCCAGTTTTTCAGAGATAATATAAAGATTTTTTTCTTTTGTATTATTTTCATTTTTTAATATCTCTTCTATTTCCTTCACCAATTCAACAAATCGATTCTCCTGAGTCGCTTCTACTAGTACAACGGCTTCCGCTTCTCTCGGAATTGCATTGTCTTTTTCCCCACCTGCCAATTCTGCTATTTGAATTGACATTTCTTTACAAGCCCTATGCAAAACGCGACCTAACATCTTAATCGCATTGCCACGTTCCTTATTAATCTCTACACCAGAATGACCGCCAAGAAGCCCTCCTACCTTAATTCGATAAAATATAGCTGTCTTCTCTTCACGTTCTATAGGAATATTACAGTCAATTTTTGCTCCACCTGCACAACTGGTCAAAAGAATCCCTTCCTCTTCTGAGTCAATGTTCATCATTCTCTTAGCCTTCAACATAGATAAATCTATTGCAGTTGCACCTTCCATACCAACCTCTTCATCTGTTGTAATAACAGCCTCAATTCTAGGATGTGAAATATCATTAGAATCCATAATTGCTAAAATGTATGCTACTGCAATTCCATCGTCACCACCAAGACTGGTTCCTTCCGCATAAACAAAATCCCCATCTATTTTTAATTTCAGTGAATCCTTCTCTAAATTGATATCACAATCTGCCTTTTTTACTGCTACCATATCCATATGTCCCTGTAAAATAATAGGCTCTACCTCTTCATAACCTTGTGTAGCTTCCTTCACTATTATAATGTTATTAGTATGATCCCTTACATAAAATAATCCACGTTTCTTTGCAAATTGTTCTAGGTAACTACTAATTCCATCTAAATTACCTGAACCATGCGGAATGTTACATATTTCCTCAAAATACTGAAATACCTTTGTAGGCTGTAACTCTCTTAATACCTGCATATATTACCCTCCTCATTTTTCCATCACAGTTTTCTTTTTATATTATAATATATTTGTTTGTTTTTTATCTTTGTGATGATGTTTTAAAATATACCAAATTTCTTTCTTTTCGTAAATATATTTGCCTTCTATTTCACTTTCATTTAAGAAATTATAAGATAACTCAAATTATAAAATATCTATAAATTTTTTGCACTTTTGTATTATGTTCTTATTGCCTCAAGCAGCAAGTTGTAAGATCTTTCCTGAATAATTTTAAAGTTATTATAGAACAAATAGTGCGTGCCAGCGCACGCACTTTGGCAAGAATTTCTTACGAAATTCTTGTCTAACTGCCACTACGCTACAGCACTTTCCTATAAAGGAACAAAGTGGACAAGTCCACATCATCTCCCTAAATCCCTCTCTCTAGAGGGACTTGTTCGCTTTGCCGCGTGAATCGCATATCACGAAGTGATAATTTCCTTATGCGATTCTGCGCATATTATTTTTATTCCATAGGACAGTTCGAAGAACTTTCCTATGGAATAAAAAAAGCCTTATAGATCACTACAAGACTTTACTTACATATTATTTCTTTTAAATATTATCGTATTCCTTCAAAACCGAACACACAAATCTTTATCAAATGACTTCCGGAATCCTTTCGGATTCTCACTTCCACAATTCTTCCTTTACCTTCCAGG
>JAFSCH010000103.1 GCA_017436865.1 Lachnospiraceae bacterium | reverse complement strand
ATCATTTGTTCGTAATTATCTTTGAATATTTCTTGTAGTATGTTCATGAAATAATTATAGAACAAAAAAGGCAAAAGAAAAACCTACCCCTCAAAGATTGAGGGGCAGGGGAGCTGAAGTGTCGAAGACACTATTTTTATGCGCAAAGCACATTCTTTTTTGGAATATTTTAGTCTCGTCCACATATATTGAAAAAGGAAGAAAGGTGTGGAAAGAGATTATGAAAAGTGTGGTATTAAAATTTTTTCCAGCGACATTAAGAGAATTATGGGAAAAATGTGATTGCGAGTGGGACAAGATTGAAGAAATAAGAATTCGTGTGAATAAACCGATTATGATAAAAGAAAAAATGAAGGAATATGTGTTACTGAAAAGCGGTGAAATAAAAGAACTAAATCATGAAACAGAGTTTAGTAAGTGTGTTATTTATGCAGAGAAAGAGCTGGAAGAAATGCTACGTCACCTTTGTAAAGATTCTATATATGCCTATGAAGAGGAGAGAAAGCGGGGATTTTTAGTGGTACAGGGGGGGCATAGGGTAGGTATTACGGGAGAAGTGATACATATAGAGGGAAAGACGTATATGGCAAAATATATTCGATATATGAATATTCGTATTGCTCATGAAATAAAGGGGATGGCAAGTGGATTGATGAAATGGATTGTTTGCGGGGAAAAGGTATTTAATACTCTGATTGTATCACCTCCTGGGGGTGGTAAAACAACGCTCTTGAGGGATATAACAAGACTTCTATCTGATGGTACAACAGAATACTGTGGAATGGGAATTGGTATGATTGACGAGAGAGGAGAACTGGCAGGTGCATATAGAGGAATGGCTTCCTTAGATTGTGGAATGAGAACTGATGTTATTACAGGTGGTAATAAGGAGCAGGGAACTCAAATTTTGATTCGTACCTTTGCACCTCGTATTATTGTTATGGATGAAATTGGAATGAGACGGGATGCAGAAGCGGTATTATATGCAGGGGTTAGTGGGTGTAATGTCATAGCAACAGCACATGGGAGTTCTATGAATGATTTGAAAAACAAGCCGGAAATACAAGAGTTGTTAAAAAAACAGGTGTTTCAGAGAATTATATTTTTACATAGGAAAGAGAAGGGAGCACGTTGGTATGAAATATGGAATGGGGAGGGAGTACAGCTTTGTGGGGAGAATTTATTGCAGGAATATTTGTGTTGATAGGAGCATTAGGGTTTGGAATGGCATTAACTCAGGAATCAAAATGTATCTTATATCATATGAATGAACAAAAACACATGCTATTTTACATAGAGAGAGATATTATTTTTTTACATAGACCAATGCAGGAGATATTTCTAAATTTAGCAGAACGACTGCAAAAACCTTATGATACTTTTTTAGTACGTGTAGCAGAAAAGATGGAAGATGGAAGCGGTAGAAACTTGGTAACTGTATGGGAGGCAGAAATCGAAGAATTGTATAAAAAGAGAGGATATCCTAAGACAACTTTCTTTTATCTTAGTCAAATGACAAGATGCTTTTGCTGTGAGGAGGATGTGATGCAGAAGGAAGCTTTTTCTATAGTAAGTCATGAATTAGAGGAAGAATTAGAAAAGATGAAAAAGGATAAGAAAGAAAAGGATAGGTTGATTCGAACACTCAGCTTTTTGGCGGGAATTCTATGCATTGTTATATTTTTATGATAGGAAAACCCAATGAAAGGAGGCATTCGAACAGTGGAAATAAACTTGATATTTAAGATTGCAGCGGTTGGCATCTTGATTACGATATTAGGACAAGTATTAAAGCATAGTGGGAGGGAAGAACATGCTTTTTTGATCAGTCTTGCTGGTTTGATTTTGGTTTTATCATGGATTGTGCCATATATATATGAATTGTTTGAAATGATACAAAAATTGTTTGGATTATAAAAAACGTATGTTGTTTAATAAGAGGAGTATATGATACAGGTATGTATGATAGCAGCGGCAGGTATGTTTGCAGCAATTATAATAAAAAAGGACAAACCGGAATATGCTACATTAATTATCCTGCTCGTAAGTTTTCTGATAGCATTAAAGGTGGTTGGTGTATTAAGTGGTGTATTAGATGAAATACAAGCATGGAGTAATTTGCTGCAAGAGAATGTAATCTATGTGAATTTGTTATTAAAACTGATAGGAATTACTTATCTGTGTGAATTTGCGACAAATATATGTAAGGATGCAGGTTATTCAACGTTAAGTAGTCATGTAGAGTTATTTGGAAAAATAATGATTATGATGGCAGGTTTGCCGGTTGTGAAAACAATGATAGAAATGATAGAGGGAATGCTACGATGACATTTGAGACGGGAGAGCTATCAGTAGAGCATTTAGAGGATATGTTACCGAATATGGATACCATAGATAAATTGCTTAAGGAATTTCTTCCTAAAAAGAATGTACAAGCTATAGATTTAATAGAAGACGTATGGAGAGGTAATTGGGTATTAGAACCTACATTGTTATGGGAATATGTTGTTGATAACGTGGATAGCTATATAACAGAGATTAAAACAATTTTTGTTTCATTACTAGTGTTATTTATTATAGCATCAGTTATTACAACATTTTTGGGAGCATTGAAAAATGAGAGCACAGCAAAGATGGCAAAATTCTTTTTTGTATTATGTGAATTAATTGTATTGTTGTATATTTTTCGAGATGTCTTGGACATTGTGAACGTAACCATGAATAAAATGATAGGATTTCTTAAAATTACGATTCCAGCATACATGATGTGTATTGCATTAACCGGAAATGGACTTTCAGCAGTCATTTTTTATAAACTTCTTGTTGGCTTTTTGTGCTTGGTAGAGGGGATTTTAGTGTCAGCATTGCTTCCGTTGGCAGAGGGATATGCATTACTTGGGGTTCTAGAAAGTCTTTTTGAAGAGAAAAGATTTAGTGGATTGATGAGATTGATTAAGGATGGAATCTTATGGGGATTAAAAGGAATGGTAATGTTTGTAGGAGGAAGTGGAATATTACAATTAATAATAACACCTGTCATTGATAAGACCAAAGTGTCTGTTTTGCAAAAAACAATGGGGGCACTTCCAGGAATTGGTGATATTGCAGAATCAGTTTCGGATATTACACTTGTATCAGCGATAGCAGTTAAAAATAGCTTTGGTGTAATTGTATTACTTGTATTAGTGCTTATCATAATAGCGCCAGCCTTGCACATTTTGGTACTTTTAGGAACAGTTAAGTTCGCAAGTGCTATGGGAGGAATATGTGGAGAAAAGCGTATGGTGGAGTGTTCAGAGTATGTTGTAGATGCAGGATTTATGTTGCTTCGTATGTTAGTAACAGTGACAACCATGTTTTTTTTGACGCTGGCTGCTATGACAAATGTTACATAATAAAGATTAAGGAAAGGCATGAATAATAATATGGAAGAACTGGCATTAAAGGTGCGGGCGTTTGTTTATGCAATGATATGTTTTCAATGTTTGATACAGCTTTTTGTAGGTAGTTCCTTTTATAAATATTTAAAGTTTATATCTCGATTGTTGGCAGTATGTATTTGTAGCAGTATTGTTTTTTCATTTTTTGGAATTGTTGAAGATGGCTGGGAGCAGGCTGATAAAGTGTATGAAGAATGGGAAGAGCAATGGCAGAAAGATGAATGGGAGATGATGATTCAATGAAGAAGTTTTATGAGGCGTTGAAGGGATATATACAGGATTTAAAAAGTGGAGAGAAGAAATTTTCAAAAGATGGAATGCTAATTGTTTTTTTTAGCGGTTTGTTGATTTATGTGATTCTTTTGCCAACTAATAATAACAGTAGTTACGAAATTGGCAAGCAGGAAGAGAAGAAACTTGAGAATAGCGTAAAGGATCATAATGTGGTTCAAGAAATGGATTATCAGAATAAATTGGAGGAAGAACTGGAAGATTTTTTGTCGCAAGTAAAAGGGATTGGAGAAGTGGAGGTGCTGATTTATTTAAATACAACGCAGGAGTATGTGGTTGAGAAGGATATTCCATCGCATCAGGTAATAAGTCAGGATGGAAATGGTAAAAGTAGTGAAGAAAATAAGGAGGAGGATACGGTCTATACCGTAAATGAAAGTGGAGAACAAGTACCTTTTATTTCACAAACGAGACATCCTGAAATAGAAGGGGTTGTAATAGCAGCAGATGGAGCAGGTCAGGAGAATATTAGAATACAGATTATTAAGACTATTATGGCATTGTATGGAGTAGATGCTAATAAAATAGATGTTTTGGAAAGAAAAAAAACATAAAACAGTGCTAATCTGGGTAAATGTAGAATAAGATAAAGTAGGAATGAGAAAATCTTAGGAAGGGTATGGTTCCAGTGAAAAGAATATTTAGGAAAAATCAGATTATGATTACAGCACTTGCAATTATGATAGCGGTAGCAGGCTATCTGAATTTTGCAGGAGAACAGATTGGAGAGGAAGACTTTCTGTCTCAGGATGGAAGTGACACAGCATTAACCTATGAGATGTCAGATATTTCAGATGAGGATATGTATGCAATTGCTATGACAGATGAGGCGGAAGGTAATCTAACAGATTATACAGATTTAGCTAGCCTTGATACGGATTACATAGAAGGAGCAGAAAATTATCTGGCAGAAAATATGGAGATTATTGGTGATAGTGATGAGTCGCAGGCAGCAACGGAAGTGAATGCAGAGGCAGAGGCGGCTTCAGATGAGGAAGTTATTCTTGAAGAAGTACCAGGAGAAGCGGTTTTTACTAGTGCAACAGGCGTGAACAGCCTTTCAGGTGCAAAGCTGTTAAAAGAACAGACAAGAGCACAAAATAAAGAAGCATTATTAGAAATTATTGATAATGCAAGTCTTACAGAGGAGGCAAAACAAGAGGCTGTAGATAGTATGATTGCTATGACAGAGACTGCACAGCGTGAGACAGATGCAGAAATGCTACTAGAAGCCAAGGGATATACAGAAACTGTTGTTAGCATCAGTGATGGAACAGCAGATGTTATGATAGGTGCTGTAAGTTTGACAGACACTCAGACAGCACAGATTATTGATATAGTACAGAGAAAAACAGAGGTTGCACCTGAGAATATTGTTATTACTGTTTCTGGAAGTAGCGAAAAATAATGATGCCTTTTTACAGAAGTTATGGTATAATGTCGCAAGACATTATACTTGCCCGAAAGGGCATACATCAAAGAATATATATTTGATGTGTATGTAATACTAAAGTGTTATAGTAGCGTAAAGTTTTATGAGTAAATTCGTTACGAAGAAAGGAGTACTTATGAAAAGGATCTTTTTAATCGTATTAGATAGTTTTGGTATAGGTGAAATGGAGGATGCAGAACAGTTTGGTGATAAAGGAACAAACACCATTGGATCTGTATCTACCAGCACCTATTTTGACGTTACAAATTTAAAAGAGCTGGGCCTTTTTAATGTGGAAGGTGTTTTTTGTGAGAAAAAGGAACCAGTCAATGAGCCTAAGGCTGTTGTGGCAAGGATGAGAGAATTATCAGCAGGAAAGGACACGACAATTGGTCATTGGGAGATTGCTGGATTGGTATCAAATGATTCACTTCCAGTATATCCGAATGGATTTCCGCAAGAAGTATTGGATGAGTTTACTGCATTAACAGGGCGTGGAGTGCTTTGTAATAAGCCATATTCAGGTACGGAGGTAATTAAAGACTATGGTGATGAGCATGTAAAAACGGGCAAGCTTATTGTGTATACTTCGGCAGACAGTGTATTTCAGATTGCAGCCCATGAGGATGTAGTGCCTCTTGAAACTTTATATGAATATTGTGAAAAGGCAAGAGAAATGCTTCAAGGAAAACATGGTGTAGGACGGGTTATTGCAAGACCGTTTGTAGGAACAGCTGGAAATTATACAAGAACCGCTCACCGTCATGATTATTCCTTATTACCGCCTAAGATTACGATGTTGGACCAAATGAAAGAAGCAGGTAAAGATGTAATTGCAGTAGGCAAGATTAAAGATATTTTTGCGGGTAAAGGCATTACTGAGTTTACCTATACACAGGGTAACGAAGAGGGAATTGAGAAGACTCTTGAATATTTAGATAAAGATTTTGATGGACTTTGTTTTATTAATCTGGTAGATTATGATATGCTGTATGGTCATCGAAGAGATATTGATGGCTACGCAAAGGCCTTGGCATATTTTGATAAGAAGCTTCCTAAGATTATGGGAAAAATGAGAGAAGAAGATATTCTCATGATTACAGCAGATCATGGTTGTGATCCGGGTTATACAAAGACCACTGATCACACAAGGGAATATACACCATTTTTGATGTATGGAAAAAGGATTAAGCCGGAAAATCTTGGAACAAGAGATGGATTTGCAGATATTGCAGCAACTGTATTAGACTATTTTGAGATAGAACAAAAGGTTGCAGGCAAGAGTATGCTTAATATGTAAAAATAGATAATGGAGGAAATACAAGTGAGTAACATTACAGAGGAAATAAATAAGAGGAGAACATTTGCTATTATCTCGCATCCTGATGCAGGTAAGACTACATTAACAGAGAAGTTCTTATTGTATGGAGGAGCAATTAATCTAGCAGGAAGTGTAAAGGGTAAGGCAACTGCACGTCATGCTGTATCAGACTGGATGGAGATTGAGAAGGAGAGAGGTATCTCTGTTACTTCCTCTGTATTACAATTTAATTACGATGGTTATTGTATTAATATCCTTGATACACCAGGACATCAGGACTTCTCAGAAGATACCTATAGAACACTGATGGCAGCAGATTCAGCAGTCATGGTTATTGATGCTTCTAAGGGTGTAGAAGCACAGACTAGAAAGCTTTTTAAAGTTTGTGGTATGCGTGGAATTCCTATCTTTACATTTATTAATAAAATGGATAGAGATGCCAATGATACCTTTGAATTGCTTGATGAGATAGAGAAGGAACTTGGTATTGCAACATGCCCTGTAAACTGGCCAATAGGTTCAGGAAAACGTTTTAAGGGTGTTTATGACAGACATGAGAATCATGTTTTAACTTTCTCTGATACAGAAAAAGGTACTAAGGAAGGTGAAACAACAATCATTTCTATGGATGATGAAGAAACATTGATGGAAGTGTTAGGAGATGAAGCGTTAGAAACATTACGTGATGAAATTGAGCTTTTAGATGGTGCAAGCGTTGAGTTTGATTTGGATGAGGTAAGACGTGGTAAGCTGACTCCGGTATTTTTTGGTTCAGCGCTTACCAATTTTGGTGTTGAGATTTTTTTACAGAATTTCTTAAAGATGGCGACAACTCCGCTTCCAAGAATTTCACAGGGAGAAAACGTAGAACCTGTAGAAAATGATTTTTCTGCATTTGTATTTAAGATTCAAGCTAATATGAATAAGGCTCATCGTGATAGAATTGCATTTATGAGAATCTGTTCTGGTAAATTTGATGCAACCAAGGAAGTGCGTCATGTTCAGGGAGGAAAGAATATGAGACTTTCCCAGCCACAGCAGATAATGGCTGATGAACGAAAGATTTTAAGCGAAGCGTATGCAGGGGATATTATTGGTGTATTTGATCCAGGTATTTTCTCAATTGGGGATACCGTGTGTATGCCAAAAGATAACATCTGTTACGAAGGGATTCCAACCTTTGCACCTGAACACTTTGCAAGAGTAAGACAGATGGATACCATGAAGCGTAAGCAGTTTATAAAAGGTGTAAACCAGATTGCGCAAGAAGGCGCTATTCAGATATTCCAAGAATTTAATACCGGTATGGAAGAAATTATTGTAGGTGTTGTCGGTGTTTTACAATTTGATGTTTTAAAGTATAGACTGGAAAATGAATACAATGTAGAAATCAAGCTTGAGCCACTTCCATACGAGCATATCAGATGGATTGAAAATAAGGATGAGGTGGACTTAGCGAAATTGTCTGGTACCTCAGATATGAAGAAGATTAAGGACTTAAAGGGAAATCCTTTACTTTTATTTATCAATCAATGGAGTATTGGAATGACATTAGATAGAAATAAGGGATTAGTGCTTTCAGAGTTTGGACGTGGATAATTAGATGAAATATAGAGCTGCTTTACGAAAAATTCAGATTTCTTTCCTGCTAACATTCCTTTTGGGTATGTCAGCAGGTTGTACCAATGATACGGATATAACAGAAATAATTCCACAAAGTATGGATTCGCGTGTGGAGTCATCCTCTGAAGAGGAACGGAATTATACAGTACCGCAGGAAGAGAAGATACAGACTTCTCAAACCATGGTAGATGAAGAACAAATGCAAAATGTGTCAGAAATTTACTATGCATATTTTACATTGGGCGAGCCTGAACGAATGCTCTATTTAGAAATATTAGATATTCTTACGAGACGACAGGAGAATATTACTGTTTCAACAATAGATGCAGAGCAGCTAAATCATGTTTTTACCTGTGTGATGCATGACCATCCAGAGTTGTTTTATGTAGAAGGATATCAATATACCAGATATACAATAGGCGATAAGGTTACAGGAATATCCTTTTTGGGAACGTATTCTATGACAGAAGAAGAAATTGTACAGAATCAGAAAAAGATTGATGAATATGTAAATCAGTGTTTTCTAGAAATGCCACAAACTAAGGATGAATATGATAAGGTAAAATACTTGTATGAATATCTGATTAATCAGACGGAATATGACAAAGAGGCACCGAATAATCAAAATATTTGTTCTGTTTTTGTTGGGAAACGTTCAGTTTGTCAAGGGTATGCAAAAGCATTACAATATTTGATGCAAAAAGCAGGGATGGTATCAACATTAGTTACTGGATATACACAGCAGGAAGGACATGCTTGGAATTTAGTAAGAGTCAATGGAGCCTATTATTACGTAGATGCAACTTGGGGAGATGCTTCTTATGCCCTTGAGGATGGGGAAACACTCTACATGGGAGAAGTTCCTACAATTAATTATGATTATTTTTTGGTGACAACCAAGGAGCTGTGTGTAACACATGAACCAGATTATCTGATTAGGCTTCCTGAATGTAAGGAAGAGAAGGATAATTACTATATTCGAGAAGGGCTCTACCTGGCAGAGTATGATGAAGATAAGTTAAAACTGATTTTTGAACAGGCACATACTTATGAAATGGGATATGTTATGTTTAAATGTAGCGATGAACAGGTATTTGATTCGGTTAAGCAAAAGTTGATAGAACAGCAAGGCGTGTTTCGGTTTATTAAGAATCAAGGTTCTACCATTGCATTTACGGATAATCGTGTACAGAGGACGTTTAGTTTTTGGCTATAGATTGGACTAGGCAAAAAACAATCAGTTTGTTATAATCATATAAAGAATGCTCCATAAAATGAGAAATGGGAGGTTTGAACATGGAAAAAGAAATGGATAAGAGCACTTATGTGTTGAAAAATGGTGAAGGATTTGGAACGGTAAAGATTGCGAATGATGTGGTTGCAATGATTGCTGGCTTGGCTGCAATGGAGGTTACAGGTGTAAGTGCCATGTTAGGCCATAATACAAATGAGCTTATGAGCAAGGTTGGTATGAAGAAACAGACAAAGGGTGTTAAGGTTGATATACTTGATAAGACTGTATCTGTAGAGTTGGCAGTATATCTTGATTACGGATTCAACATTCCAGCAACATGCAATAAAGTGCAAGAAAAAGTAAAAAATGCAATTGAGACAATGACAGGTCTTGAAGTGGCAGATGTTAATATTAGAATTGTTGGTATTAACATGTCGGAAAATAAATAGTAAACCGAAAACAGAGGATAGATGTAAATGAGCAGAAGAGAGCTTAGAGAACAAATTTTTAAATTCATTTTTAGAGTAGAATTTAATGCCATGGAAGAAATGGCAGAGCAGGAAAAATTATTTTTTGAAGATTATGAGTTGGCAATAAAGGACGAAGATGCTGCATATATTTCAGAAAAAAGTAATAAAATACTTCAGAGGCTGGAAGAAATTGACGGTTTGATTAATCAGTATGCTAAAGGTTGGACAACAGAGAGAATGAGTAAAGTTGATTTGACAATCATTCGTCTTGCGGTATATGAAATGAAATTTGATGAGGATGTTCCAGCAGGTGTTGCCATTAATGAAGCAGTAGAGATTGCTAAGAAATTTGGACAGGAAGAGTCAGCTGGGTTTGTAAATGGTGTCCTTGCTAAATTAGTATAAAATGGGAATGAAGAATGTATATACAGTAGCACAAGTAAATTCATATATTAAAAATATGTTTACACAAGATTATCTGTTGCGAGCTGTATTTGTAAAGGGAGAAGTGAGCAATTGCAAGTATCATTCTTCCGGTCATATATATTTTACGCTCAAGGATGATAAAGGGACTATAGCGTGCGTTATGTTTGCCGGCAATCGTGCCGGCCTTTCTTTCAAAATGGAGGAAGGCCAAATGGTAGTGGTTGGCGGTAACATTGACGTATATGAAAGAGATGGCAAGTATCAACTCTATGCCAAACAGATTGTGCTTGATGGTGCAGGGCTTTTGTATGAGAAATATGAAAGACTGAAACGTGAGCTAGAAGAGATGGGAATGTTTGCGCAAGAATACAAACAACCAATTCCAAAGTATATTAAGACGCTAGGTGTAGTAACAGCACCAACAGGAGCGGCAGTCAGAGACATTATTAACATTGCAATGAGAAGAAATCCGCATATTCAGATTATTTTGTATCCTGCAATCGTACAAGGCGAGCATGCGGCAGAGAGTATTGTAAATGGAATTCATGCTTTAGAACTTTTAGATGTGGATGTTATGATTGTAGGACGAGGTGGAGGTTCTATAGAGGATTTGTGGGCATTTAATGAGCAGATGGTTGCTCAGGCTGTATTTGACTCTAGGATTCCGATTATCTCGGCAGTAGGACATGAGACGGATACCACGATTATTGATTACGTAGCAGATTTACGTGCGCCTACTCCTTCAGCAGCGGCAGAGCTGGCGGTTTTTGACTATCAGCAATTTGTAGAGCGTATGGAAAATTATCAAAATACGCTCACATATAGTATACAAAATCAAATAAGCAAAAAACAAAATGAACTTTCAGCTTATAAACTACATTTAAAATACCTAAGTCCTGCGAATCAAATTCAAGAGAAGAGAATGCAGGGAATGGACTTGGAAGGAAAGCTGGAATCAGTAATGAAGAGGAAGCTAACAGCAAAAAGGCATGAGCTTGCTCTTATCGTTGAGCAAATGAAAGGTTTGTCACCGTTAGATAAGTTGAGTCAGGGATATGCCTTTGTAGAGAATGCACAAGGAAAAGTTATTCATGATGTAGAACAAGTAAAAGAACAGGATTTGCTACAAATTTATGTAAAAAATGGAACAATTCTTGCAGAAGTAAGGAAGGCAAAAAAGGCGGAGGGTGAAAAGTGGCAAAGGAATTGACGCTTGAACAAATGTTTGAGAAATTAGAAGAGTCCATAGAGAAATTAGAACAGGAAGATATATCATTAGAGGATTCTTTCAAAATATATCAGGAAGGTATGAAGCTGATTCGGACATGCAATGAGAAGATTGATAAGGTTGAAAAAGAAGTGCTGAAATTAAGCGAGAATGGTGAACTGGATGAATTTTAAAGAAGAAATGACAAAAAGAACAGAAAGAATAGAAAAGGTTCTGGAAAAGTACCTTCCAAAAGAGGAAGGTTGGCAAAAAAATGTAATAGAAGCCATGAACTATAGTGTAAAGGCAGGAGGTAAGAGACTTCGTCCCATGCTAATGGAAGAAACCTATAAGTTGTTTGGTGGAAATGGTATGGAAATTGAGCCATTTATGGCAGCAATAGAAATGATACATACCTATTCATTAGTGCATGATGATTTGCCTGCGATGGATAATGATGATTATCGTAGAGGCAGAAAGACAACACATATTGTATATGGAGAAGCAATGGCGATTCTTGCAGGTGATGGTTTGTTAAATTATGCTTTTGAGACAGCGTTAAAGGCATTTGAAAACAATACAGATAATACTAGAGTAGCCAAGGCACTTATGATACTTGCAAAAAAAGCAGGTATATATGGTATGATTGGTGGGCAGACTGCGGATATAGAGGCTGAAAATATTGGTGAAAAAGTAACGCAGGAGCATCTACTTTTTATTCACGAGCATAAGACAGCAGCGCTGATTCAGGCGGCTATGATGATTGGTGCTGTTTTGGCGGGTGCAACGGAGGAACAGGTTGAGATTGTAGAAAAAGCAGCTTATGATATAGGTATAGCATTCCAGATTCAGGATGATATTTTGGATGTAACTAGTACACTTGAAACATTAGGAAAGCCTGTTGGAAGCGATGAGAAAAATAATAAAACAACATATGTTACATTAAAAGGATTAGAAACGGCAAGCTGTGAACAGAAAGAAATGTCTGCACATGCCATAACGTTATTAGAATCTTTAAATATGAAAAATCAGTTCCTGATGGAATTAATTACTAGTCTTATCACACGAATCAAATAGGTGAATACGAGGTAATTATTCAGGTACTGAATAATTACAATATGCGTTAGTATGCAAAGGAGCCAATCTGATGATTTTAGAAACAATAGAAAAAGAGAATGATATAAAAAAAGTAGCACCGGAGAAATGGAATATTCTTGCGGATGAGATTAGAGAGTTTTTGATAGAAAAGATTAGTGTGACAGGAGGACATCTGGGGTCTAATCTTGGAGCAGTAGAACTGACAATGGCACTGCATCTTAGTCTGGACTTGCCAAATGATAAGATTGTATGGGATGTAGGACATCAGTCTTATACACACAAGTTATTAACAGGCAGAAGAGCAGGCTTTGAAAATCTCCGCAAATACGGTGGAATGAGTGGATTTCCAAAGAGAAAGGAAAGTGACTGTGACTGTTTTGACACCGGACACAGTTCTACTTCTATTTCTGCAGGACTCGGATTAGCAAAGGCAAGAGATATTATGAATCAGGATCATACCATTGTTTCTGTTATTGGAGATGGTTCTCTGACAGGTGGTATGGCTTATGAAGCAATGAATAATGCAGCGCGTAGTAAAAGCAATTTTATTATTGTTTTAAATGATAATAATATGTCCATTTCTGAAAATGTAGGTGGCGTTTCTAAATATCTGAATAACATCAGAACAGCGGATAAGTATTTGGATATTAAAGAAGGAATTTATAACACTCTGAAAGATAAAAAAATGGCAGACCCAATTGTAGAAAGTATTCGTAGAGCAAAGAGCTCTGTAAAGCGATTGGTTATTCCGGGAATGCTGTTTGAAGATATGGGACTGACTTATTTAGGACCAGTGGATGGTCATAATATTAGTGATATGATTCGTGTATTTAAAGAAGCAAAGAGATGTAAGTCTGCAGTTCTTGTGCATGTTATGACACAAAAAGGAAAGGGATTTTTACCTGCGGAAAGACATCCTGCAAGATTTCATGGTGCAGAGCCTTTTGATATAGAGACAGGTTTACCTTCTCATAAAAAGGAGAAGTCAAATTATACGGATGTCTTTTCAACAGTAATGTGTAAGTTGGGCGATAGAAACGAGAAATTGGTTGCCATTACAGCAGCGATGCCTGATGGAACTGGGTTGAAGCGTTTCCGTAATATGTACCCTGACAGATTTTTTGATGTAGGAATCGCAGAAGAACATGCTGTAACCTTTGCGGCAGGGCTTGCGGCAGGAGGCTTAAAGCCTGTTGTAGCGATTTACTCTTCTTTCCTGCAAAGAGCATATGATCAGATATTGCATGATGTATGCATACAAAATCTTCCTGTTGTGTTTGCAATTGATAGAGCTGGTTTGGTGGGAAGTGATGGAGAAACACACCAAGGCATTTTTGATTTATCTTATTTATCATCAATACCGAATATGTATATAATGGCTCCTAAGAATAAGTGGGAACTTTCAGATATGCTCAAATTTGCAGTTGGTTTTGAGGGACCAATTGCGATTCGATATCCAAGAGGAGAGGCTTATGATGGTTTGAAGGAATATCGTGAACCGATTCGTTTTGGCAGGGCAGAGTGGTTGTATCAAGAAAAGGACATTGTGCTTGTAGCAGTTGGAAGTATGGTTAAAACAGCACTTGGTGTAAGAGAGACTTTGAAAGCTAAGGGCTATAACTGCAGTATTATTAATGCTCGGTTTGTAAAGCCTATTGATACAGAGATATTATATCAGGCAAGCAAGACGCATTCCTTAATCGTTACGATGGAAGAAAATGTAGCAAGTGGCGGATTTGGCGAAAAAGTAAGAGAATACCTCGACCAGCTTGTGGAAAAACCACAGATTTTGAATATTACGCTACCAGATGACTATGTTGAACATGGTAATGTTGACATTTTAAGAAAAGAAGTAGGAATTGATGCGGAAACGATTCAAAATAGAATTGAAGCATTAGTGAAATAAAGAAAGGCAAAATTTATATTATGAAGGAACGTTTGGATGTACTTTTAGTCAGACAAGGATTGGCAGAGTCTAGGGAAAAGGCAAAGGCAATTATTATGTCAGGTTGTGTTTATGTGAACAATCAAAAGGAAGATAAGGCTGGTTCTATGTTTGATGAGACCAAAGTACAACTTGAGGTTAGAGGTAATACACTTCGTTATGTGAGTAGAGGTGGACTTAAGCTGGAAAAAGCAATGAATCATTTTGATATTTCATTAGAGAACAAAATCTGCATGGATATTGGTGCATCTACAGGCGGATTTACAGATTGTATGCTTCAAAACGGAGCGATAAAGGTCTATTCTGTTGATGTTGGTCATGGGCAGCTTGCATGGAAGCTTAGAAATGATGAGCGAGTAGTATGTATGGAAAAGACAAATTTTCGTTATATGGTAAGGGATGATATTCAAGATGATTTGGATTTTGCATCCGTGGATGTGTCTTTTATTTCTTTAACAAAAATTTTAGGACCAGCATACCAGCTCCTAAAGCCACAAGCGCATATGGTATGCTTGATTAAGCCGCAGTTTGAAGCAGGTAAAGAGAAAGTTGGCAAGAAAGGTGTTGTCAGAGAGCCAGCAGTACATAAAGAGGTTATCGAAAGTGTTATGGATTTTGCGGTAAGTATAGGGTTTGAGATTAAGAATCTTGAATTTTCACCGATACGTGGACCTGAAGGAAATATTGAATACTTATTGCATATATATAAGACGGAAGAATTTGTTACAGAGGAGATAACAGCACATGAGAAATATGCGCAACTTATACGTGAAACGGTAGAAAATGCGCATGAAACATTAGATGTTTAAAGGAATTGCTAGAAATTTCTTGTAGATGTGTTAAAATTATAATAGTAATGGGACTTGGGAGCATAAATGAAAACTTTTCATATTTATACAAATCAGATGAAGGATGCAGATGGAAGTACCACTGCCTACATACAAGACTACCTTTTACAGCGAGGCTGTATATGTAAAGAGTATCCAGATCAAAACGTGGAGGGGATTATAGTTCTTGGGGGGGATGGAACCTTACTTAGAGCGGCAAGAGAATATTTAGGGATGAATATTCCTATGATAGGTGTGAATCTCGGAACGCTTGGATATCTTGCAGAAGTAGAGAAGGATCAGATCGATGCGGCATTGGACAGTTTGATAGAAGATAAATATGAAGTAGAGAGCAGAATGATGTTAAGTGGTATTCCGGTTATCTCAGGGGCAAGTATGGTACCAATGATTGCATTGAATGATATTGTTATCAATCGAAAAGGTGCATTACATGTTATCCATTTTAAGATTTATGTAAACGGTCAGCTTCTTAGCAGTTATAGTGCTGATGGTATGATTATTTCTACACCAACCGGTTCTACAGCCTATAACCTTTCAGCTGGCGGACCGATAGTAGAGCCTAGGGCAAGGCTGATTATGATGACACCAGTATGTTCTCATACCCTTGCCAATAATAGAACTATTATTTTGGCTGCCGATGATGTCATTGATATTGAGATTGCAGAATACAAGCCTGGTGAAAAACAGGAAGTGAGTGCAAGTTTTGATGGTAGACATCCAGTGAACCTAAATGAGGGTGATAAGATTAGAATTAGTCGTTCTGATAAAGTAACAAAGATTTTAAAACTCAGTAAAGTGAGTTTTTTGGAAACATTACAGAAAAAGATGCGTATTTACTAGTTAGTAATTCGTGTGAAAGGTATGGTCGTTTAGATGAAAAGACAGAGACATGAAGTCGTAGTGGATTTGATTAATCGATATGATATTGAGACACAGGAGGAGCTTGCAGCATATCTTCGTGAAGAAGGCTTTGATGTAACACAGGCGACAGTTTCCAGAGATATCAGAGAATTGAAATTATCCAAAATTGCTACTGGAAATGGAAGACAGAAATATATTATATTTAAAAATGACGATAGTCATTTAGGAGACAAGTTTATTCGTGTATTACGTGATGGGTTTGTGTCTATGAATATGGCGCAAAATATACTTGTTGTTAAGACGGTACAGGGAATGGCAATGGCAGTAGCAGCAGCTATTGATGCAATGAAATTTCCAGAAATAGTAGGTTGCATTGCTGGTGATGATACCATTATGGCAGCAGTGAAATCAGTAGATGACACCTTGATCGTCATGGAAAAAATTAATAAAATCCTAGAAGGAAAATAAAGTGGAAAAGCTGTAAAATGAAGTATTTCCATATAGTTATGTATCAAAGAATATGAGAATAGTGCAGGGATTTCTTAGAATGTCTGGAGAGATACATAAGGAGAAAAAATATGCTGATAAGTTTGCACGTAAAGAACCTTGCCTTGATTAAGGAAACAGAAGTCAATTTTAAAGAAGGACTTAATATTTTAAGTGGAGAAACAGGGGCCGGTAAATCTATTATTATAGGCTCAATTAATCTTGCTCTTGGTGCAAGAGCAGATAAGGACATGATTCGTACGGGAGCAGAATATGCACTGGTTGAGTTGGTTTTCCAAATAACGGATGAAGATGTTCTTTCTACAATTAAGAAGTTGGATATTCCGGTTGAAGAAGATGGTATTATTATTATTCAGAGGAAAATTCAAGCAAGCAGAAGTATTTGTAAGATTTGTGGAGAGACAGCAACAACAAAACAGCTTAAGGAGTTGTCAGAATTGTTGATTGATATTCATGGTCAGCATGAACATCAGTCATTATTATATAAAAAGAACCATTTAAATATTCTTGATTCTTTTGCTGGAGATGAGCTGCTTTCGGTAAAACACGAGCTTAAGAGAGTATATCAGACCTATTCCTCGATACAAAAGGAGTTAGAATCTATAGGTGTTGATGAAGGGGTTAAAGCAAAAGAACTTTCACTTGCACAGTTTGAGTATCAGGAAATAGCAGATGCAAAACTCATAGAAGGTGAAGATGAAGCGCTAGAAACAACCTATCGAAGAATGTCAAATAGTAGGCAGATTGTAGAAGCAGCATCAAAAGCATACCAGCTGACGGGATCTGGTGATGAACAGACAGCAGCAGATGCTGTTGGAAGAGCAGTTAGAGAATTGCATTCCATAGAAGGATACGATGATAAAGCTGCTGAGCTTGTGATGGAGCTTGCGAATATCGATAGCTTGCTAAGTGATTTTAATCGAAATATTGCAGAGTATTTAGCAGATATGGAATTTGATGATGAAACCTTTGTTAATACTGAGGAACGTTTGAATCTATTGAATCATTTGAAGTTGAAATATGGAGGAACCATAGAAAAGGTTTTGGCATATCAGAAGGAAGTTGAAGCGAAAATAGAAAGGTTACAGAATGCAGATGCTTACAAGCTTGAATTGGAAAATAAGCTAAGAGATATAAAAGAAGAGTTGTTGAAACTGTGTGAAAAAGCATCTGTTATGCGTGCGAAAGAAGCTAAAAAGTTAGCTGCTGATATGATACAAGCCTTGACGGATCTTAATTTTCTTGAAGTACAGTTTGAGATACAGGTAAGACGGA
The DNA here is from genome assembly GCA_017436865.1 of Lachnospiraceae bacterium. Classification (GTDB taxonomy): domain Bacteria; phylum Bacillota; class Clostridia; order Lachnospirales; family Lachnospiraceae; genus COE1. The sequence continues at coordinate 3,466 of JAFSCH010000103.1, read as the reverse complement.
AAGAGGAATATTCTTGCATTGGATATGATGATGTGGAATTTATGATATCAACAAACCCAGGAGAACCGCTAAAGAGTCTTGGAAGTGTAGCAAGTGGTGGAGAATTGTCGAGAATTATGCTTGCTATTAAGACGGTGCTGGCTTCTAGAGATAAGATACCGACTATGATTTTTGATGAGATAGATACTGGTATTAGTGGTAAAACTGCTTGGAAGGTATCAGAAAAGTTGGGAGCATTATCAGCAGGGCATCAGATTATTTGTATTACGCATCTTCCTCAGATTGCAGCAATGGCAGATGGGCATTTTAGAATTGCTAAGCAGGCAATAGATCATACAACAGTTACAGGAATCACGCAACTAGAAGATGTAGAAATTGTAGAAGAACTTGCAAGACTTTTGGGTGGTGAAGAAATCACAGATGCGGTGAAGGAGAATGCAAAAGAATTATTGCAAACTGCTGCAAATAAAAAGAAAGAATTAAGATAAGAATAACTGTAAAGGCCGAGAGTAAAGTGAACTCCTTTTGTTAGACAAAAAATGAATGTCTAACAAAAGGGGTTTTTGTATAGGCTCTTTTTTTGATTTTTAACTAAATGGAAAAAAACCATAAAAGTATATGTAAAAATATTGATTTATCCATCTGTAATTTTTTGAAAAATCCATATACTACTTATGTGCAAAATTATTGGAAAGCATGGTGATATGTATGGAAAAAAATGTTCGCAGATATCGTGTATTTTTATATATTTTTTTAGGATTTGCGATAGGAATGTTTTGTTGGGCTTCTTATAGTTATTATAAACAAAGTATACCGGATACCATTCGAATAAAGGTAGGAACCAGTGAAGAAATTAATTTTGGAATCCCTGCGTCGGGTCAGATTTTGGCAGATTCGACAAGAGTAATTGCATTGAATCAGCCAGTTACGCTTGTTGCGGGTAAAAAACAGGAATCCTATGAAATGGAATTAAAACTATTTGGAGTTTTGCCCTTAAAAAATGTAGATATTGAAGTGATTGAAGATACACTACTGACCCCAGTAGGAGAACCTATTGGCATTTATGTGAAAACACAAGGTGTTTTAGTTATTGATACAGGAGAGTTTCAAAGTAAAACAGGTGAAAAGGTTTCTCCGTCTAGATATAAGCTGCAGGAAGGTGATTATTTAACTGCAATTGATGGTATGGCAGTCACGGGAAAAGCGCAGATTAAGGAGTATGTGGAAAAAAGTAAAGGAAAAGATATTATTTTTCAAATTGCGCGTAAAGATGAAGTTATTCAGGTAAAAATAACACCAGAAAGTGATAAACAAGGTTCCTATAAAATAGGCGCATGGCTAAGAGATAGTGCGCAAGGAATAGGAACGATGACGTATATTGATCAAAATAATCATTTTGGAGCATTAGGTCATGGCATTAATGACATGGATACGGGAGAATTGTTAAAACTAGGAACAGGCTTGCTGTATGAGACGCATATAGTGGCGATTCAAAAGGGAGAGCGTGGAGTACCAGGAGAATTAACAGGAATTATTGAGTATGAAGCGGATAATGTGACGGGGGTCATATCTAAAAATACGGGAGAAGGAATTTATGGTGTTGTAACGGAAGGGTTTCAAAGAAATAAAGGTATTTCTGCAATGCCGGTTGCATTAAAGCATGAAATTTCAACCGGTACGGCACAGATATATTGTAACGTAGAGGGAAAGAGTGATTTTTATGATATAGAACTAACCAAGTTATCTTATCAAGAGGAAAATAAAAATCGACAGATTTCTTTTCGGGTAACAGATGAGAGATTGTTAAAAAAAACAGGTGGTATAGTACAAGGAATGTCAGGAGCATGTATTATAAAAGATGCAAAGATAATTGGAGCAGTGACACATGTGTTAGTAGATGATCCGCAAAAAGGATATGGCATTTTTATTGAAGATATGCTTGTAAACAATTAGCAAAGAAGTGTTAGAGTTCGGAATAAATATGGAAATGATAAAATAATAGATAGAATAGTATTAATACGAGTGGAGGAAATACATGGAAGCAATTCGTTATATTTTGTTTTTTAGAAGGAAAGGCTGTTGCAACAAGTATAGGATTAAAATCTAAATCAGAGATACTACAGTTTATTAATTCTTAATAAAAAACCCGAAAGTAGATGCTTTCGGGTTTTTGTTGTTATGCTGTTATAAAAGCGTAATGAGAATATGCATGTTCCAGAGTCATAGATTCCAATTTATGAAAATCTTTAACTGGGAATGCGTTCCAATTTGCTTCATAGCAGGATAAATGTCTGTTTTCTGTATAAATATCAAATTCTCTATAAATACTGTCAGCAAAATGTTTCAAATCAATTTCGGCAAATAGTAATACTTCTTTAACTGGAATAATATTCAGAAAATCCGATAATGCAATGGAACCATGCGTATGTAAATCTTTCCAATGGCATGTTTCTAATTGCGAATAAAGAACATATAGTTGTGTAGTATCCTTGGAATTATCTATAAAAAGTATATAAGTACCAGGTGCTTCATCAAAGGAAACATAACCAGAAGTAATTTTTCCAGATAAAAGTTTGTTTGTGAAATGAATTAGATGTCTGGCAGCATCATTTCCCCATTTATTAGAAGCTGAAATAGCAGTTCGTCTGTAAACGGTACGAAGTTCAGCCTCAAACCAGCCATTTTCAATGGCATTAATTTTAAAACTAACAGATTGCATATTTAATTACCCCTTTAAAACACTTTGTTATAATTTGTATATCTAGACATGAATTACCATACAACAAATTGTGCAAAAAGTCAATAGAAAATATGAATGTACTACAAAAAGAATAATTTTGTTCACAAATAGTGCATAATGAAGCGTTATAATTATGAAGCGATTTTGCTGAATTATAAGAAGTTATGGTTTGTTAAAAATGCCAAAAATAAAGAAAACGAATAGATTTCGCGTACAAGAGAAAAGAAAGTTAGATATATAAGGAAGCTACTTGATATAGCTACAGCAAATAAAGATAAGCTGTATTTATTCTTAAGTCCTATAGGTGAAACTAATTCAAGACTGTATGTTCCAATAGATAAAGTAGATGTAGGACTACGCAGAGTTATTATAAAGGAAGCAAATCACTTTTTGTGTGAAAGGGAAAGCTACTATATTAAAAAACATGGAAAATAAAGAAAGAATGAAAGTAGAATAGTGAGTAATGTGTTGCACTAGTGATAAATGTTACACAATTCATACAATTCAAAAGAAAAATCACTATTGTACAAAGGATAAATGCCTAAAAATAAGCATTTGATAGTAATAAAAAATAAATAGAAAAAAGATACAATTTCCTGTTGACATATGTAGAACAGAGTGGTAAGATAAGTTTCGTCGCTGAGACAAACCGATAAAGCGACAGAAAACGATTTTGATTTCACACATGGAAATGAATGATGAAAACAAAAAAGTTTAAAAAACACT
>JAFSCH010000013.1 GCA_017436865.1 Lachnospiraceae bacterium | reverse complement strand
TTGCTGCAACCACGCTGAATCACTACAACTCAGCAATTCATTTCTTTTTCCGCAGGGTTTTACACAAACCCTGGGATGATGATGTTATTCCCCGTATGAAAGAGAATTATCACCTTCCAACCATTCTGTCTCTCGAAGAAATAAATCATTTATTAAGCTTTGTGGATGATATTAAATACAAGGCTATTCTATCACTATTGTATGGCTCTGGACTTCGTGTCTCTGAAGCGGTATCTTTAGATTATTGCGATATTTCCAGAAGAAATATGACAGTGCATGTGCGAAAATCAAATCGTGATCCAAAGTCCACCGAAGTATATCTTCACTTAAGTAATAAGACCGTTCTGGGTATTACCAGTCCTTTTGACAGGGAAGCAGGTGATATTCATGGATAAACCGACTGTACAAGATATATTTCACCGCTTTTATCCAATGTATTTGGACAGGTATACACCGTCACCGATACAGGCGAAAGTTGCTCGCTGTATCATTAACTGCAAGACCGGTGCCTATGGTGCTAATATCAGCATCTGTGAAGACTGTGGGCATCCGCAGATTCATTACAATTCCTGTCGTAACAGATGCTGTCCCATGTGTCAGGCATCGAATTTATTCGCAGATTCCTTATGCATGTGCTACCAAAACGCTTTGTCAGAATCAGACACTACGGTTTACTGTGTACCAGAACCAAAACCAGACATCTGGCATTATGCAGGAATCTCCTCGGTTGCAAACAGTATCTTTCTAAGCTGAAAGATATGGAAACGCCCCAAATACTTGAAACTCTTTATGGAATCAAGGTAACTGTTTGCAAATGCTGTGGTGGACATCTTGGTAAACCACAACAGAGAACACCCTTACGGATTTAAGATTTAGAATTCATACTTTTTTCAAACCTCATCAATGAGGTCTATTTGTCGTATTCGGATACTTATAATTGATTGCACTTATCTCATCTTAACACTATTTACAGACTTTTTTTCAAAATAAGGTGATGATTGAAACCTATTCAATTTTCACATCCAGTTTTATCCGTATGTAATCCCATACGTTTAGATTTCAAATAAAATATACTACACTTCATTCTTCTCTTCAATACATACTATCTTATCCGCCACTGATAAAATTTGCATCTGATAATCTGCAATTTCTTTCAGAATCTGAAACCTTTCTTCCTTTGACTTTCCCTCACGAATCATCTGTGCATTATGCGTTTCAAGATTCGAAAGTACCGTAAGTTCATTAATCATAGCATAATCTCTAACGTTACTACTTTTGGCAAGTTCCGGGTTGCTTTCTCTCCATGCCTTCGCAGTAAATCCAAACAAAGCAACGTTCAACAAATCCGCTTCTTCCTGCTTCCCACTCATTGTGTGGTTATTGTTTCACATTACAATTCATACATCAATAAGAACTCTCAGAACTTCTTTTCATCAGATAATCCTTACAAAGAGAACAACGCTTTCCATGTGTACACTCATATTTTCTACACCATTTTTGACACCAATTCTTCTTAAAACCACACCAATTTACACTACGTTGCGATATTTTAATCATTCCACTTAAAAACCCTCGAGAAATCATATTTCCCGAGGGTTTTTATATCTTTTTTAATTTTGTATCATCTGATTTGCTCGTTTTAGCATCGTTGCAATCGGTACAATCAATATCCCTGCGAAGAGGTTACCCACTCCTTGGATACAATCAAACGGAAATCCTGCAACAATCCACGCAATCATTCCCTTAAAATTCAATCCGAACATCAATGCCTGTGCGGGAGCATATAAGGTTCCGAACAAAAAACCATGTGTTGAGCATACCAACATATACACAAGTCTATTACACTTTTTTGGAAGCAACATGGTAACTGCCCATAAAACCGTCCATACATACAAATAGGGAATCCACCACATCGAAAATCCTGCAAAAAGTCCATTCAATAAGACATAAATGTAAATCGGATACAATGCCTTTTTACGAAAAGTAAGTGTATACGCTATCGTAAGTGTTCCGAGCAAATGAATATTCGGTAAAAATTCCATTAATATCTTAGAGCAGTACATCACTGCTCCAAGCATACCAAATAATGTTATTTCTCTAACACTTAATTTCATTATTTTTCAACCTTGAGAGAATAAGTATCTCCCTCTGTAATCTCTGTCACATCAACGCCTGTCATGGCATACTCGCCATTGATGTAAAATGCCCAGTAAGTCTGATCAACATCATAATCTGCTGTAATACCATTTACAGTCTTTACATAAAGGCCATACGGTCCCTCTTCGCCTTCCAACAATCCACACTCCTGCAAGGCCTCTCCAACCATTTCCTTATCCGTATGAATTTCAAAAGAGGTCACTGTGCCTTCTTTATCCTCTATAGTAACGGAAAATACCGTTTCACCCTCGCCAAGAACCTGTGGTTCCACCGAAATGGAAGTAGTTTGTATTGCCTCCTGTGATGTCTTATCATTACATCCGGTTGTAAGTAATGCCATAGCCGCAATCAGCACCATACAAAGGACGAATGACAGCTTTTGTCTAATTTGTGACATTCTTGTCATTTTCATTTGCCTTTTCTCCTTTATATCTAATCTTTCTTATTACCTTGAAACCGGCACTCGCGGCTCTCTTTTTTCAAGAACCAAGGCTTTTACTTTATGGATATTTCGACTTAGTACAATATAAATCCACCTTCTCGGATTTTCCAATGGCATTTCCCGAATCTGCGGCATTCGGTAGGACTCATAATAATAATGTACTTCACGGCGACGTGCTCGTACAGGATTTTCACCTGTTTCCCCACAAAGCAAAGATATTCTATCATATAAAATGAGCGGTAGCAATCCAGTATCTCTGCATCACAATAGATAAATTTTATTCCCTATAATATGTCGCCTGAAATTCCGCATTAATCTCTGCAATTTCCTTCTCACCATTGATATAATCACGGTACATATCCCAGAGATCAATGCCACAGTCCTCAAGGCCATCGTCCTGTGGAAGCCACTCTTTGATTAATGCAATTCTCTCTTCCTTGGTTGTATCTTTAATTAATGCACTCTTCATTTGTTCGTTACCTCTCTACTTCTTCTTATTAATCGATCCTATGCCTTCCTTGCGTCAATACTAACTAGTGGCATTCTATTTTGTTCTCCTGCCTCACGCCTTGACTTATTTTTCTGCATAGATTCTGACGGTCAGACCTCCCTTTTCTCCCTCCAGGACTGCTGTAAGATCTGCACCATTTAACCATGCCAGTGCTTCACTGCCTGTTTCTATCACAGGCTTCCATTTATCTCCATCTTTTTGATTCACAATGTGTATCGAGCATACTTTTCCATCCATATCCACACCTGTTAAGGTATATTCCGCTCTGATTTTGTCTGCACACCGCCTTGATATTCCTGCTTATCACACCCAAGCAAATACTGTTTGATAGATGCAATCAAACTGCTCTGCTGATTTGCATCAAATCCATGCCCTGTATAAGAAGTACAGGCCCCTGATATGCTGATAACTCAAGATAAGGATCCATTTCTACTATATCATCATGATACTTCTTACTAATGAGAATATTGCCACAATCTATGATATCCGGCACGGCTTTTGCATCATAGCTTGCTCCTGCCAAACGCCCTCCTCTTGCATCATCCGGTATACACAATGCTGGATAAATCATAATTAATTTCTCAATTTCATCTCCACATCTTGCTGCTGTCAGTCCTGAAACAAAGCCACCCTGACTAAATCCCATCAAACTTATTCTTTTTTCGTCAACAAACGACTGACTTTGCACATAATTTTTAACTGCGAGTAAATCCTCTACCTCTGTCAACACCGACATTTCTGTGGTTTTTCCTTCACTTTTTACACTTTCATCCGTATCTGTTGCTGTACCACCACAAAAGCTGAAACAAAATGCTGCATATCCCATCTTTGCAAATTCTTCACAAAACACCATTGAATCTGTATAATTTCCAGTAAATCCATGACTCATTATCATAGCAGGATATTTTTTATTCTCCTCATAATCAACAGGAAAGTACTGCATACCTTTTATCGTAAGGTCATCTCATTTGCATGTAAATAATTGTTTTTCTATACCCATATGTATACCCCCCATTTTGCATTTATAACACTACAATTTCTATGTAATGGATAATATTTATATTACATTACTTTCTACTGCAATACTTCTCAGATTGTCTCTCACATTTCTCAATTACCACAAGTAAGTAGCAAAAAATTTAATTATCTGCTTGTTCTCATCTACAGACTATAGCTTTTGGAGTACTCTATGACTCCCCATCTTAATAATACATATCAAACCCTGTATCAAGCGTTTTTCCATATGTTTCGCCGGCATTTACCAGTGTCGGCAAAATGTAATCTTTATTGTACTCAAACATTTATATTATCGTCTCTCCAAAGCCACGACACACTCCACATGTTCTGTCCATCCAAACATATCTACTGGCCATGCTTCCTTCGCCACATATCCTTGCTTCTTGAACCACTCTAAATCTCTTCCCAATGTCTCTGGATTGCAAGAAACATACACCACTCTGTCCGGCTTTAAGCTACCAACCGCTTTCACAAAAGCTTCTGTGCTTCCGCTTCTTGGTGGGTCCATCACAACGACGTCAACCTTTTCTTTTTCTTGTGACATTCGTGTCATGTATTCTGTCGCATCTGCACCTACAAAACGGATATTCTCGATACGATTACGCTTTGCATTTGCTTTTGCATCTCTTACTGCATCCTTATTCAATTCTATACCAAGTACTTTTCCCGCCTTAGAAGCCATCGCCATACCAATGGTTCCAATACCACAATATGCATCAATAACCATTTCTTTTCCAGTTAATCCTGCTGCCTGAATCGCTTTCTTGTACAATACCTGCGTCTGTGCCGCATTCACCTGATAGAAAGAATTTGGTGAGATGCGGAATCTCAGACCGCACAATACATCCTCGATAAAGCCTTCGCCATACAAAGGCTTATTCTTATCACCTAATACAAAGGTGGTGTTCTGAGAATTGATATTCTGTACAATCGTTGTAATCTCAGGGTGTCTTTTTCTAAGTTCAGCGACAAAGTTATTCTTATGTGGAAATTCCGGTGCTGCTGTCACTAGTACGACCATAATCTGCTTCGTTGACATTCCCTTACGAATAAGAATGTGACGCATAAGCCCACGTCCGGTATCTTCATTATAAACCCAAAGCTTAAAACTCTTAATCAATTCCGTTACAGTCTTAATAATCGCAGAAGCCTGCGCATCCTCTATGAAACAATCCTGTATTGGTACAATCGTATGCGTTCCCTCTGCATAGGTTCCTGCAATAATCTCGTCTTTATTTCTTCCAAATACCGCATGAACTTTATTACGATAATGAAATGGATAATACATACCAGCTACATCATTAACCTTACAAAACTTACCGATATGCTTCTCCACCAGCTTTTTCTTCTCAATCAGCTCTTCTTCATAACTTGTCTTTCCCATATGACAAGCACCACATTTATCTACATACGGACATTTTTCCTTTATCATAACTACCTCCATACCAAATGCAAATTGTGTAGCAAAAAACTGCTTATGTGCCCTTAATCATAACACATAAGCAGTCAAATATCTAGCAACCTATTCTTTACTAATAATACCTTGCTATCCTGCAAGCCCAATTTCAATTAACTTATTTGTTTCTGCAAACTGTTGCTTTTGCCTTGTTCCATCTGACATGGTATTGGTCTGAGCACCAAGAATAACAGATATAACAGTCTTTTTATGATTTCTTGCTGCTGATACAAAGCAAAGACCTGAAGATTTCGCAGACCCCGTCTTTCCACCAACCGCATACGGATTATAATATCCGGAATCCGCTGTCAGAAGCGCATTGGTGGTCTCTAGCTTTCTTTCACTTGTCATATTCGTTGCTGGCATTATAACCTCTGTCTGAGCTATGATACTCTCAAACAACGGATATTTCATCGCTTCCTTTGTAATTAGGAAAAGACTATATGCATTCGAATAATGATTCGCCTCCGGATAACCTGATGTATTTACAAAATTTGTCTCCGTACATCCTAGTGCTGCTGCCCTTGCGTTCATCATCACAACAAAATTATCAACACTTCCTGCCACCAATTCAGCCAATACATTACATGCATGACAATCCGAAACTATCATCACAGACTGCAACAACGTAAGCACATTCATAACCTCGCCTGCTTTTAAACGCGGCTTCACATGACTGGCATCATTTGGAACTCCTGCAAGTGCTGTAGGTGATACCGCAACCGGCGTGTCAAGCGCAATTTGTCCTGATGCAATCGCATCCATCACCAATAGCGCTGTCATAATCTTAGTTGTACTTGCCGGCGCCAGTCTGTCTGTTGCATTCTGTGCATAAATCAATGCTCCACTATTTGCATCTCCCACAAGCGCTGCCTTCGCATCTACACTGTTCAGCTTATATGCCTGTGTACCTGTACTGACTGACAATGCCTTTCCATGAATATAATACGTTACCCCGTTGATATTTACCTGAAAGTATCCATTATCTGTAATTCCAGTTATCTGCACGGGAAAATCACCCGGAAATACTGCCGCTAATGTAGACGGATCGGGCTGAGTAAATACCTCCGCTCCTCTTCCTGTATACAATACTCCCGCTGTTGGCGTTACTGTAAACTCTGCTGCCTGCGTTGTCATTCCTCCCAAGAACACAACCATGACAAATACCATAAGTAAACTTTTAATACCCCTTATGTACTTCATTTTTATACCTTTGCCTTTCCCAATAACTATTCCGTACCTTCGTAGTTACCTTTATCCAAACAATTCCTTCAAATTTTCTAAATAATCCTTCATAACCTTACTATCTGAGAATTCCTTTAATGCCTCTGCACAGGAATAATAATACCATGCATGCTTATCCTTGTCGTGCTGATTGAACTTCAGCCACATATCATCTCCTGCATGACGCCATTCCTTTAATAATGACTCCGCATTTGCCGCCTTATCTGCCAATGCAATTACCTTTATCGGATATTCTGCTGTCTGCAAATGTTGTATTGTCTCCTGCTTGCGAATTTCCCATGTATCACTTGCCGGAATCCCCGGTCTTTTATCCTCCGACTCTGCAGCAATATAGGAGGCTACTGTCTTGCCAAACTCTCTTTCTATATCTTCAAGCATCGTTTCGGTATCTTCCACCGTATCATGTAGGATAACTGCTGTCAAAAGCTCTATATCATCCGTTAGTTCCACTGCATAATTCATAGCCATAATAATATGAGCCAAATATGGTATTTCGGTTCCTTTTCGATATTGCTTTTTATGAGCATTTGCAGAAAAAGCATAGGCCTTTGCGAGTCTCTTATCAAGTCCATTTACCAAGGGGAAACGCGGCAATTCACCTGCCTTTATTGCTGTCTCGTTTTTTATCCACAGCTCCTTAGGATTCTCTGCAACATTTTCCACAGAATCTTCTCCCCCATATACACAAATGGGGATTTCATTCTCCTTCATGCCACCGTAACATGGACACCCCCTGCCACATACCTGCTCATCCAAACAGTTATTCAGTACACCGTGTATTGCCCTACAATAAAAGTTTCCCTTGCTCATTCTGCTTTTTCCTTTACTTTTATTTTTTCTCGCGCTTAAACTCAAGAATCCAACCATACGTTGTCTTAACGTCCTCATTCTCAAAGGAACCATAATCCATTTCACACTTAAAGATAATTCCTTGTTCTGCTTTTATATCTGCCAGCACCTCATTCAGTACACTTTCCATCTTCGTACTTTCTGAACCAACAATCGCATTTTTATATACCGTGCTAAATTCCTCATATTCATAACGAATCGCCCGATTGATAATAACTTTTAAATCATCTTCGGTTCTCACAGGCCCCCAGAGGCTATTTTCCAAATATTCATTACGGTACTGTACTAAATAATCCTTTTTCGTAGCTGGAACTTTATCCTTTTTCTTTACAGCCTCTTCATATGCCTCTAGCAAAGTAAGCTCTTCATCAGCCAATATACAATTATCAATCGTTGCGTTTCCCATTAAATAGGAATCTAGATACTTAATATAATGATTCGCATCCATCTTCTGTACATCCTCTACCGAAAAGGCACGAAGCTGCGAGTTGGTAAAGAAGGAAAAAGTTCCATTTGTCAACTTGGTAATCTCATCCGCCCCATAGGACTTTTCCTTACTCTTATTTAACTTCTCATCTAATCCATAACCAGGAATATAATAGGTACCCTTTAAATCAATTCGAAACCATCCATTTGAAGTAACCCCTGTTACATCTACTGGTAATTCGGGTGTTATCGTTGTTACAAGCACAGACTCAAAATCCGGTGATGTATATACGGTTGCTTTATCATTGGTATACATGATTGCCCTACATTCTTTTACCGTATAAGTTTCTGCCGCTGTAATACGGCCCTCTCCTGTTCCTGCAAGCAGTACACCTGCCAATATACATGCTGTCACTTTTGCAAATCCTTTGCTCCCCATTTTTCTCATGCTGTCTTCCCCCTTCTGAGTTAATCGCATTTACACCTAGTTCTTATTTCCACACCCCAACTCTGTCTTCAGGTGCTACATACATACCATCGCTTTCTTCTATATCATACACATCATAAAAAGCATCACAGGAACTCAATACCGCATTAACTCTTACTTTATTCGGTGCATGCGTATCATTGCTAAGCAAATACATCTGATAAGCAACCGTTTCTTCACTGGCCCAAATATATGCTAATTGTGAAAATGCCTTTGCCAATCCTTCACCATCCTCTGATAAGATAGAAGTTATACAAGTCATTGCTCCCAAATCGGCAATATTCTCTGACAAGGTCAGAGAGCCATCTACCTTCATCCCTGCAACCTCATAATTTCCATAATAGTCTACAATAGACTGTGAAAGCTCCTTATATTTTTGAAGTTCCTCCTGTGTCCACCACACATTATAGTTTCCATACTCATCATATAAAGCACCATTAGAATCAAATGCATGGCTTATCTCATGTGCTATAACATAGCCAATACCGCCAAGATTACTTGCCTCATCTCCTTTTGGATCATAAAATGGTTGTTGTAGAATAGCTGCCGGAAATACTATTTCATTATTACCCGGATTGTAATATGCATTTACGGTCTGCGGTGTCATACTCCATGCAGTGCGGTCAACTTCCCGATTCAAATCCTGTAAATTATCCTCTATAGACACCTGCATATTAACAAGCATATTAGATAATAAGCTTCCTCCTTCGGAAATTGGTGTTACCTGCATCATCTCCATACTATCCGGCCATTCATCAGGATAACCGATTTTAACCTGCATCGTATCAAGTTTGCGGATAGCCTTTTCTTTGGTCGCCTCACTCATCCACTCCTGATTGCGAATAATATCCTTATAAGCTTCCTTTATCTTTTCAATCATTGCCTCAACATCCGCTTTACTTTCCTCAGAAAAATATTTCTCTACATATATTTTTCCAAAATCCCAAGAAAGCATATCCTGTGTGAGATTCATCCAAATATCCTCATCACTTAGTCTGCTGGTTACACCATGCATCTGTCTGTCTAAATCATCCGCCAGTCTTGCATACTCTTCTGTCGAATATTCTGCCACATCATTCAGCATAACAAAGGAAGAAAAATCCTTTAAAACCTCCAAATTCTCATCTACCAATAATTCGTTAATTTTTTTCGCCTGACCAACATCCAAAACAATATAACTGTCTGCCGAATCAATTCGAAGTGTTTTTAACATCTTTTCTACATCCACATTGGTATAAAGCTCCTGAAGTTCTTCCTTCGTAAAAACATTATAGGTAACGGAAGGATCATAATATTCCTCCATAGACAAAGAACTTGAACAAATATCACGCAATAAAATATCAATCTCACTTACCGTATCAGCTGCTTCTTCCTGTGACATACCGAACTCCTCCAGCATATCTCTCATATAGGTATAATACACATCCACATATTCCTGCATCTGTGGATTTTCCAGATATTCCTTGCCAATTAAAGTATCCGCATGCATTAAATATACCGAATTCATACTGGAATCTGCCATGTCCTGGTCAATATAGTAACCTCCAACAATACTGCTAAAACCAAATTCACCACTTAATGAAGCCAATGCGTTTACATATTCATCAATGGTTGTTGTATTGCGAATCGTATCCATGTGTGGCTGTAAAGGGCCAAGCCCTGTAGCATTACGGTTCTCCATATTACTGATACATTCATACATATCCTTAATCTTTTGCTCTGATGAGCCTTTGGGATAAACCTTCTCACTTTGTGACAATTCCTGAATAATCTCATCCATATCCTGATCCGCAACCGCCATCAACTCACCAAACCAAGTCCACTGCGCATCTGTATCTCCAAGCTCCACCATATCCAGGATATCTTCATTTATATATTCATAAAAATCATCCTGATATCGCTTTTTTTCTGCATTTACCTTTGCATCGCTTTCTTCCTCTTCCATTTCCAGTTGAAGTTCCCCAACAGATGACTTCATATTGGTTATAAAAGTAACCAGTGGTGATAATACACCACACCCTGTCAACTGCACAGTCATAACTCCTGCCAGCAACAGCGCTGCAATTCTTTTTTTCATTTACATAACTCCATTTCTCATACAACTCTCTTCCCTATTTTATACTAAAAACGGTGAAAGTACAACTCAATACTATGTCCTACTTCTTTATTTTCTGTCTACTTATTTTATTTATAATATCTGCCACACCTTGCTAATAACATGATATAATAAATAGAAATTATGGTAACCTTAAAGATCATACATCATTACAAATCACTTAAGAATCGAGGTACTACGATATGAAAACAATTCTAATCATCCTTATTGTGCTTTTTCTCCTTTATCTGTATGCTATTAAACCACGCATCATGAAAAGGCCCGATTACCAACCTTTTTTTTCATATAAATATGCCCACCGCGGCCTGCATAATATGAATCCTTACTTACAAAAAGAAGAAAATCCTTATTATTGTAATGGTAACTGCTTTCCTGAAAATTCCTACTCTGCCATAAAATGTGCTGCAGACCATGGATATGGTATTGAATTTGATGTACATCTAACAAAAGATGGAATTCCTGTTGTATTTCATGACGACACACTGAATCGTGTCTGTGGTGTAAACGGCAAATTAAAGGACTATACCTTTGAAGAGCTTCAACAGTTTCGTCTCATGGGAACAGAGGAAAAAATTCCTGCTTTTATAGATGTCTTAAAAGCTGTAAACGGCAGAACTCCTCTTATTATTGAATACAAAGTTGAAAATAATGCAAATACCCTTTGCAAAACCTGTAATGAAATATTAAAAGAATACAACGGCTTATACTGTATCGAGTCCTTTCATCCCTTGGCTGTACGCTGGTATCGTAAAAATCGCCCTGATATAGTAAGAGGACAATTATCAGAAAACTTCATGAAAACTAGTCCTAATCCACTGTATTTTCTTTTGACTCATTTACTATTTAACTTCCTGACAACACCGGATTTTATTGCCTTTAACCATGCGCATTATAAATCCGTATCCAGAACTCTATGCCGTAAGCTATATCGCTGTTTATCCGTTGCATGGACAATTCGTTCTCAGGAAGCTCTAGATAATATGAAAACACATTTTGATTTGTTTATCTTTGAGGACTTTTTACCACAAGACTAATTCCTATATTCTTTGCAGTTGGACATATTGCATAAACAATATTAAATGTTGAATATTTATGTAAATTTACTAAACATTTTGTGTGATATTACCTATATCATCTTACGTAAACCTATGTTATACTATGATTGTTATATCGGATATGGAAATTAACGGTAAGCATTTTCCAAGAACCCTTTCGGGAAGCCGACCGACACAACTAACATACTACTTTACATTTATACTTGAATTATTACTAGATTATACGGCTTTAGCTTGCATAGTTATAACATCAGGGAATGACAACAGGATTGACATCTAGGGATAGGCAACAGTACAGACATCTTAGGTTAGACATCAGGAATTGACTACTTGGAATGACATCAGGATTGACATCATTGAAAATGCGACCTTATCGCCATATTATAACAATTAAAGCTCCTGTTATGCAGGAGCTTTTTTAAATAATAGGAAATTGCTGTAACGTAGTGGTAGTTAATAAAGAATTTACGAAGTAAATTCTTTGAGTGATTGCCGCTGGGCAATCACTTTTTTATATCTTTTCAATTTTTATTACTTTTTTCTTTTTTAACAAAATTTTAGTCGTTTTTTTGTCATTCTATACAATTTTTAAATTATTTACATAATTCTGAAAATTTCACTTGAAATTGTTCGAAAAATTATGTATTATTTAGAAAGTCACTAACACATTCCCCATAGTGACAAGAATTAGGAGGTTCCCCAATGAAAGAAATAAATTTTAATTCCCTTAAAAATGATTTTGACGCAATCTGCGATCAGGTTAATCAGGATAAGGAAGCAGTTACTTTAACATTAAAAAGCAATCGTAAAGTTTATATAATGCCAGAAGAAAGTTATGACAAAGTAGAACGCTTTGTTATTACAACGCTTTCCCCAAAGACTCTTTCTTCCAGCATATAATACAAGTAACTGAAATGTAACTCAAAATAATTACCTAATAAGCATGAATCGAAAAAGAAAAAGAACAAAAAGAAAAACCGGCAGGAGTCAATGGGAGTCTCCTGCCGGTTTTGTTGTATTTAAAATTTTAATTTTGCTTTCATTCTTGCCATATTGGGATGAGTAGCCACTTCATCTCGATAACATATCGTATAAACCAGTGCTCCAAGAATAAACGCTACCAGCACATCCAACATGGAATGCTGTTTCAATAAAACGGTAGAACAAATAATACTTACACCCAAAAACATTAAACTTGCTTTTATCACTCTATGTTTCTTTAGTAAATTGGTTCTCCATACTGTTATCATAACTGCCAATGAATTATATACATGAATACTTGGAAGTACATTGGTTGATGTATCTGCAACATAAAGCTTCTTCACCATATCTATAAAAACATTATCTCTTGCAAAGGTTTTAGGTCTGAGATGATGACCATTTGGAAATACTGCAGAAATAACTAGAAAAACCGTCATTCCTACTATCAAAAATGCAATCATTTTATTGCCTTCCTCTTGATCTTTTATTCCGAAATAAACTACCGCTAATGCCACATAAGCAAACCATAACAAATATGGCACAATAAAATATTCACAAAACGGTATATAGGCATCAATCCCAAATTGTATCACATAATAAGAAGTATTTCGCTGTTCTAAATAGAAAAATACTGTCAAATACACTACACAATACACTGCCATAATGACTAATGCTTTATATTTAAACCAACACTCTCTTAATGATTTTTTCAATACTTTTTTCATTTTTAATCCCTTCTTTTCTTTCGAAAAAATATTATATGATATGCGTACTACATTGTCAACAAAAGTCTCAAATCTTAATTATTTTATAAGAATTTCATACCCATTATGCATATCTAATGCTTTATTCTCTGCATTTCTCCGTTATATGTACCAAAAATTCACGTAATATTACCCTCATATTTCTCTCAGCTTTCCATATACTGTTATTTGAAGCACTTCATTATTTGTAGTAAAATAATAACTGGTGAATAGATATGCGCATTTACTTGAAATGCCACATAGTAAGCAATCCATAATGGTTAATGAAAGGTGAGGACATAGAAATGAAATTTGATTTACATTGTCACACACAGGAAGGTTCTTTGGACGGAAAAATCCCAGTTCTGGAATACATGAAAGTTCTTCAACAAAAAGGCTTTGACGGAATGCTTGTTACTGATCATAATTCCTATAATGGATTTCGAAAATATCGTGACCACCACAAAAATACCCTAAAAAACTTTGTAGTCTTAAAGGGCATTGAATATGATACGATTGATGCAGGTCACATTTTAGTGATCATGCCTGAAAATGTAAAACTTTTATTATTGGAGTGTCGTGGACTTCCTGTCCGTATTCTACAAGATATTGTTCATCTTCATGGTGGAATCTTAGGTCCTGCCCACCCTTGTGGCGAACGCCATTTAAGCATAACACAGACCAAAGCTTATAAAAGAAATCCCGATATTATGAAGCGTTTTGATTTTTTGGAAGGATATAATTCCTGTGAATCCGAAGAATCGAACCAAAAAGCTTCTTTACTAGCTCAAACATACAACCTTGCAACCTTTGGCGGTAGTGATTCCCATAATTTGAATTGTGTAGGAACAGCTTATACACAAATACCGGAAACAATTACCAAGGAATCCGATTTAATTTCGTGTGTGAAACGTCGCGTACCATTTACAACCGGTGGTTCTTATTATACGGGTACTGTAAAACAAAGAATTGGCATTCTTAATCATGTATTGGTAGAATCCTTTTGGTTCTATAATCATTTTGCAAGTATTGCAAGATCACATAGAAGAAAGATTGCAATGCAGTTACTACCTTAACTCGAATATAAAATGGATGTCATCCTTTTACAGATGGCATCCATTTTTATATTATGAACTATGGTGTTGGCAAAGCTGGTGTCGCAATATTAGGCATTGTCATCGCCTGCAACATTGCTAAATCATATTTATAAACAAGTGCGTATGTTGAAGTTGGATAAAAAGTCTCAAACGTTACCGTAGCATGATTATAATCCAAATCATCAAGGATAAAAAGCTGTCCATCCGGTCCCATTTCAATTAACCGATATTGTCTTGCTACAATCTGATCCTTTGGCTGTAAATGAAGAACATATCTTTTTGCCCCGTTTGTTCCATAAATCAATCCATTCTGATCCGATAATGCCATATTATAAGAACAAAGATAGGTATAATCCTCAAGGAAATAAGAAATATACTCCATAAACGCACTTCCCTGCATACGACGTTGTGCTGTCATATTAGTCAGATAATGAAGTCCACTATCTGGTGCTATTTTACATACTGCATCAAACTTAATATCTTTTGTCATATCCTTTTTACTATTCCAAGGACCAGACTCATCTGTTGCAGAATACACATATTTCAAATATGGATAGGATTTTTCTCGAAACTTCTGTGCTGCCTCATAAGAATCCATAATAAACATACATTGTGCCGCATTTGGCGCATTTGCTGCAATACTGTCAAGACTTGTATAGGTAATAGTTCCAAACTGCTCTGTCGCCGGAATGTTTCCGCTCACACGAAAGATTACATTACTGTTCACGTTCATAAAAGAAGTATTATCCTTTACAAAAGTAGTCGCTGGAATGTTTACTTTTTTAATGCTTGTTTTATTTGCAAAAGCAAAACTACCAATCTCTGTAATTCCAGGTCCTATTGTAATCGTGTGGACATCTAAATAATGCCATGGACGCATGGTAAATGTTGATGGTGTATAGTCAGGAATAGCTCCTGTTCCTTCAATATAGAGATTACCATAAAACTCTCTAACCGTTATATTGGTTCCGGTAATCGTCATAACACCACCTGCACCTGTTGTCCATCCTCCCAAATCAGCTTTTACATGGATAACTGGTATTATGCTAAACAACATGACCAAACACAATGCACCTGCCAATGCTACTTTTCTTACTCTCTTCATAATATACCACCCCTATCTTTTTATACTAACTACAACAGCTCGTGTTCTACGCGAAGCTTACTCGTATGCATACTCATGAGTCTTTCCCGATATTCATCATCCATAATAACCTGCTCCAGGGTATCCA
This sequence comes from Lachnospiraceae bacterium, assembly GCA_017436865.1. Classification (GTDB taxonomy): domain Bacteria; phylum Bacillota; class Clostridia; order Lachnospirales; family Lachnospiraceae; genus COE1. The sequence continues at coordinate 18,888 of JAFSCH010000013.1, read as the reverse complement.
TATCACCTTCCTCTAACAAAGTCTTTAGTAGCTCATTATAGTTTCTGATAATATTTTTCTCTAATATTTCCATCTCATTATCTTTTCCATGCATACGATTACCTCCTTTGTTTAAACACTTAATTATCTCATATTAACATACATTTCCTTTTATTTCCACAATTCAGATAAATCTATCTTTTTTCCCTGCTGTTTTTATCTGCAATATTCCACTTTCCGGTTCAAAAATAACGGTCCGCGGAAAATCTTCTTCAACCTCCATCGCAAGCACTGGTATCTGGCACTGAGCCAGTTTTTTCTTAACCGCTTCCAAATTTCTGGAAGAAATATCTCTTTCAATAGGAACAAATTCTGTTTTCACAACATGTGCCGCCCCTGCAAGCTTCACAGTAAGCCTTTTTCTCACAGCCCCCGCATATACTAACTGGCGAATCATTAAATCAATTCCTGTGTCTGCAAACTTTGGGTATTCTTGCTCTTTTATTTCTTCCGGATTTGGACAAGCTGGAAGCATAATATGTAGCAATCCACCTATTCCTTTTTCTGCGTCACGCATTGCCACCGCTACACAAGACCCCAAATCTCTCGTTATGAGTTTTTGTTTTCCTCTTGAGAGCTTATAGTCTGCCATATTTACCATGATCATATCCTGCATACTCTATCTCCATTATACAAAAATCCATAGAAAAGATGATTGCCCAGCGGCAAATTATTTATTAACTACCACTACATTACAACTCTTTCTTACCACACAAAAAGGATGGTATCTCACCATCCTTCTATCCTCAATATTATGCCTTTATTATGATTTTCCTGCATTCAGCTTTGTTACAAATTCCTGCTTCATTACTTCAAAATCCATCACTGACATGCTAATACATGCCAAATTGGTTAAGCCATAACGCTTCGGAGTCTGTACCATCTCTTCTTTGCCACATTCCTCACATCTTGCTGATTGAAATGTAAGATTATTACAAGCTGAACAATAAAACATATAGCGCTTGCTAATCTTTCTCATACTCATAAAAGCCCCCCTATTCACTTATATCCCCTTTTCTTATTCTCATTAGCCAATATGTATAATGAGATAATTATATTTTATCACATGCAGATAAATTATTCCATTACTTTTTATCATTTTGCTCATCAAAGAACTTTGTCAGATTCTGTAGACAACGAATTAATACCTTCATTTCATCCTCTTCTAAGTCCTTTACAATGGAGTGAATCATACGTCTATGAAAATCCCGATGATGAAAAAATGCTTTTCTTCCTTTTTCCGTAAGACTCACAAGTACTACTCTCTTATCCGCCTTACTTCGCTCTCTCAAAATATACTTTTTCTCTTCAAGACTGTTCATATTGGTGGTCAGCGTACCTACAGTAATATTTAAGCTTTTAGCAATCATAGACATACTTCTTGGCTCATCATTGCCGATTGCCTCAATGATATGCATATCATTATTGGTAATATCCTTGAATTCTTCTGTAATAACTGCCTCAGCCTCTATATCCATTACATTATGAAATAAATTAACCAGCAGTTCATTCAAAGTGCGGTTTGTACTCTTTTCCATCTCTTCTCCAACTATTCTAATTCCAAATCAACACACAGGCACCATAAGTAAGTCCTGCTCCAAAGCCTGAAAGAACGATTTTATCTCCTTTTTTCAACTTTCCTTCCCTGTTTAATTCGTCAAGCAAAACAGGAATGGTTGCAGATGACATATTACCTACCCTGTTTAAATTCATAGGGAATTTTGTAATATCTACCTTCAGTCTTTTTGCTACAGCTTCTAATATACGCACGTTCGCCTGATGCAATACAAAATGATCTATGTCATCCACAGTAAGTCCTGCTCTGTCTAAAGCATCCTGAATACATGCAGGTACTTGTTTTACAGCAAACTTATATACTTCCTGACCATTCATGTGAACAAAATTATTCTCTTCTCCAATTGCATCCTTTATATATGGATTAGAAAGTTTTCTCTCCTGACAGCTAAGCACCATGCCTCTTGCACCATCAGAACCCTGCGAAATGCTGATAATTCCAGCATTTTCACCATTCTCTTCAACAGCTTCTACAAACGCCGCTCCTGCTCCATCACCAAATAATACACAAGTACTGCGATCTGTCCAGTCAATAATCTTGGATAACACCTCTGCCCCAACCACTAATGCATTGCGGTAAAGACCTGTCTGTAAATATCCATACACCGTACTTAATCCAAACAAAAAGCCTGAACATGCAGCATTTAAATCAAAGGCTACTGCATTCTTTGCTCCAATCATTCCTTGTACCTGACAGGCTGCACATGGAAGAAGCATTTCTGGTGAACAGGTTGCAACGATAATCAAATCAACATCCTCTGCCTGCTTTCCTGCCATCTCTAACGCCTGCTCACAAGCCTTTGCTGAAAGAGATGCAACCGTATCTCCTGTAGAAATTCTTCTTTCCGCAATTCCTGTTCTCTCTCTAATCCATTCATCAGAGGTTTCAACAATCTTTGCCATATCAAAATTTGTAACTATATTTTCCGGCAAAGCTCTTCCAGTACCGGTTATATTAATCATCATTATGCAAATTCCTCCATAATGTCTGCGACTCTCTCAATTTTATCTGCTCGGTATGCATTGCTTCCGCAGAAAATAAGTCCTTCGTCCAGACGTCCTTCTACTGCATTAATCAACGCTTCTGTAATACAATAAGGTGCCGTTGCCGGCTTACAGGTACTAATACACTGTCTGCAGCCACGCATAAAACGTTCCCCTGCATTTACCTTATCCAAAAAAGCATTATGAATCGCTCTGCCTGGCATTCCAACAGGACTGCTAACAATCACAATATCTTCCTTTTTTGCATTGATATATGCCTGCTTATAAGCATCACTTGCATCACATTCCTCTGTTGTTACAAAACGAGTTGCAAGCTGTACTCCTGAGGCACCCATGGAAAGATAATGCTCCATATCCTCTCTGGTATAGATTCCACCTGCTACAACAACAGGAACTTCCATCTCTTTTGTTATGGATAAAATCGCCTTTATCTCTTCATCATAGGTTTCTCTAGTATAATTGTCTATTTCCTCACGACTAAAACCTAAATGGCCACCCGCCTCAGGTCCTTCTATGACAACCATATCCGGTTTTCTATTGTATTTTTTTATCCAATATTTTGAAATAACATTTAACGACTTTGCACTGGATACAATTGGTGCAATTTTTGTCTTTGCACCTTCTACCAATGCAGGTAAGGTCATCGGCAATCCCGCTCCCGAGATAATCAAATCAATACCTGCTTCTACTGCGGCTTTAACATAATCTTCATATCTTCTTGTAGCTACCATAATATTCACTCCAAGAACACCACCTTTAGCAAGCTTTTTAGCCTTGGCAATCTCTTCACCGATGGCCTTAAGATTTGTCTCAATTGGATTCGTCTTGAATTCAGGGTATCGAAAACCAATCTGCGCAGTAGAAATCACACCCACTCCACCTGCTGCCGCAACTGCTCCCGCAAGCTTAGAAAGGCTGACACCTACACCCATACCTCCCTGTACGACTGGTATCTTTGCACAGAGGTCTCCTATCTTTAATTCTTCCACTTTCATAGTTTTTCCTTTTTAAATATAACGATTGTTCCACTAGAAATTGCGGAAACGATTATAACGCTCCTGGGCAATCTCCTCACCGGATTTACCACTGTATTTCTTCAAAAACAGCTTGATATTTTCCTTCATAAATCCTGCAATTGCTTGTGTTGTCTTGCGGTCTGCTCCACCAAACTCAGGAATAATCTGCTCTACCACACCAAGTCTCTTTAAATCCTGTGCTGTGATATTCATAATTTCGCTGGCTTCCTGTGCACGATTAGAATCCTTCCACAAAATAGAAGCAAAGCCTTCCGGTGATAAAATTGCATAAGTTGCATTTTCCATCATCCACACTTCGTTTCCAACTGCTGTCGCAAGTGCACCACCACTGCCACCTTCGCCAATCAAGATACATAATACAGGAACCTTGAGTGCTGACATTTCCATAAGGTTTCTTGCAATCGCTTCACCCATGCCTCGCTCCTCTGCTTCAATACCACAGAATGCACCCGGTGTGTTAACAAAGCTGATAATCGGACGATTGAACTTCTCTGCCTGCTTCATCAAACGAAGTGCCTTACGATAACCTTCTGGCTTTGGCATACCAAAGTTACGTTCCTGACATTCCTTAAAGTCTTTACCTTTTTCATCAGCAATAACAGTAACTGCCTGACCATCAATAAAGGCAAGACCTCCAATCATAGCTGCATCATCATGAAATGCTCTATCTCCATGTGCTTCTACAAAATTATCAAAAATATAAGAAATATAATCACTTGCGGATGGACGTTCTACCTGTCTTACACCTTTTACCTTTTCCCATGCAGAACGAGGGCTAGAGAACCATGTCTGCTCCTTTAAGGTCTCACTTAACTCAAAATGGAAATTATCATTTTGCTTAAAATCTGCAAATTCCTGTTTTCCATTACACTGATGTGTTTTGATCAAGAAGAAAATAGTCTTCTTCAGATTTTCACGCTTTACAATACCATCAATAATTCCGTGCTCTACAAGGAATTCAGCTGTTTGGAAGCCTTCCGGAAGCTCCTGACCAATGGTCTGCTTAATAACACGAGGACCTGCAAACCCAACCAACGCACCCGGTTCAGCCATAATGACATCACCAAGCATAGCAAAACTAGCAGTAACACCACCTGTTGTCGGATCTGTCAAAATAGAACAGTATAATAAACCTGCTTCTCCATGTTTCTTAATTGCCGCTGAGGTCTTTGCCATCTGCATAAGGGATACAATACCTTCCTGCATTCTAGCACCACCTGAACAGCAGAAAATAAATACTGGAAGCTTTAATTCCGTTGCCTTTTCAATGGCGCGTGTAATCTTCTCACCAACAACATGCCCCATGCTGGACATCATGAAACGGGAATCACACACACCAAGTACGATGTCCTCACCAAATACCTTACAACGTCCAACCGTAACTGCTTCCTGCAATCCTGTCTTTTCTCTGGCTGCTGCAAGCTTCTCTTCATACCCTTCAAAATTTAGCGGATTGCTTACAGGCATATCCTCAAACCAAGGCTCAAAAGTATTATAATCAGCTACCATACGAATACGATTTTTGGTTCTTACACGGAAATATCCGCCGCATTCATAACATACATACTTCTTTTTAATAACCGTTCCCTTATTCACCATTTTTCCACATTTTGGACATTTAATGACACTCTTATCTTCCTCTGCCACTACCTGTTTCTCTGGTGTAATATTCTGCTTTGTATCTTTGCTTTTTAACTTATCTTCTAATTTGTTATAGAGATTCAGCGGAAATTGTCTTCCTGTCTTTACTAACTGCATCTTTCCCATAACGCTCATCACCTCTAGTCTCCAATCGCAAAGGTTAATTCTGCCTTTGCTACAACCTTACCGTTTACAGTAGCAACTGCTTCTCCTACTCCGATAGGCCCCTTTACTCTTACAATCTTAGTTTCCAACATGAGAACATCACCTGGAACAACCTTCTGCTTAAATTTTGCCTTATCAATCCCTACAAAATATGCCGTTTTCCCTTTCCACTCAGGAAGCCCAAGCATCGCAACCGCTCCTGTCTGAGCCAACGCCTCAATGATAAGTACACCAGGCATAACCGGATTACCCGGAAAATGGCCTGCAAAATATGGCTCGTTAAAGCTTACGCACTTCTTACCAACTGCACGTACACCTTCTTCTAGCTCTTCTATCGTATCAATCAACATAAATGGATGTCTATGCGGAATAATCTCTAATATTTCTTTTGCTGTATAAACTGCCATGTCTGTTACCCAAACCTTTCCTTACGCCTCGTACTTCTTAACAAGAATACTTGTGTTGTGTCCACCAAAACCTAAGGAATTGCTCAATGCATAAGTTACGTCCTCTTTGTAGCTGCTCTTACAGTAGTTCAAATCCATCTCTTCTTCTGACTCCTGCAAACCTACTGTTCTATGGATAAATCCATTTTTGATTTCCTTTACACAGGTAACAAACTCAATAGCACCTGCTGCACCAAGTAAATGTCCAATCATAGACTTTGTAGAGTTAATCTTAATATTCTTTGCATGCTCACCAAACGCAAGTTTAATCGCTCTTGTTTCAAATAAATCGTTGTGATGTGTACTGGTTCCATGCGCATTAATATATGTAATATCTGTAAGCTCGGCACCTGCATCCTTAACTGCATTTGTCATAGCTCTAGCTGCACCTGCTCCATCCTCTGCTGGAGAAGTAATATGGAATGCATCAGAAGAACAACCATAACCTACTACCTCTGCGTAAATCTTTGCTCCACGAGCCTTTGCATGTTCAAGCTCTTCTAATACAACTACACCTGCACCTTCTCCCATAACAAAACCACTTCTATCCTTGTCAAATGGAACAGAACATCTTGCCGGATCTTCACAAGAAGACAATGCTGTTAATGCAGTAAAGCCTGCCACACCGATTGGTGTAATAGAGCTTTCTGTACCACCTGCTACCATAACGTCTGCATCGCCATACTGAATGGTACGGAATGCTTCACCAATGGAATTCGTTCCTGTTGCACAGGCAGTTACTACGTTAATACTCTTACCCTTTAATCCAAAAGCAATACTTACATTTCCTGCTGCCATATTGGAAATCATAAGAGGTACTAATAACGGAGCTACCTTTCCTGGTCCTTTTTCCACGAGTTTGGTGTGCTCTTTTTCCATAGACTGTAAACTGCCGATACCATTACCAATTGCACAGCCTACCATGTACGGATCTTCCTTCTCCATATCAAGTGCTGCATCCTCGATCGCTTCCTTTGCTGCAGCTACTGCGAACTGACAGAACTGTTCCATTCTACGTGCTGCCTTCTTATCCATAAACTGTGCCGCATCAAAATCTTTTACTTCAGCTGCAAGCTTACACTTATAATCCGTTGTATCAAAATAGCTAATTGGAGCAAAACCAATCTTTTCTGCGCATACGCTATCCCAAAAAGCTTCTACACTGTTGCCGATTGGAGTAATTGCACCCATACCTGTTACTACGACTCTTCTCTTCATATATAGCCAATCCTTTCTCTACAAACCTAAAGTTATCAAACTCAAGATTGCATCCTTCCATGTTACATGGTCATTCCGCCATCAATACTAATAACCTGCCCTGTAATATAATTTGAATCATTTCCTGCTAAGAACAGAACAAGCTTCGCTACCTCTGCGGCTTCTCCCATCCTTCCAAGTGGAATCATCTGTTTTAATCCATTCTGTGCTTCTTCCGGCATTGCCTGTGTCATTTCAGTATCAATGAATCCCGGTGCAATCGCATTTACACAAACTCCTCTAGAAGCAAGTTCTCTTGCCACACTCTTAGTCAGACCAATCACACCTGCCTTGGATGCAGAATAGTTTGCCTGTCCTGCATTACCCATTACTCCACTTACGGAAGATAAATTGATAATCTTTCCACTTCTCTGCTTTAAAAAGCTGCGTGATAAATGACGAATCATATTGAACGTACCTTTGAGATTCGTGTCTAAAACAGCATCATAATCTTCCTCTGACATACGCATCAGAAGTCCATCTCTTGTGATTCCTGCATTGTTTACTAGGATATCCACCTTCTTATACTTTGTAAGAACGTTCTTCACCATCTCTTCACTCGCCTGAAACTCAGCTACGTTACACTGAATGGCTTCTGCAGTTCCTCCTGCCGCCTCGATTTCTTTGACTACCTCATCCGCACGCTCTTTGGAACCATTATAGTTTACAATCACGGTTGCCCCATTTGCTGCCAGGGTTAGCGCGATTTCTTTTCCAATTCCTCTGCTTGCTCCTGTTACCAGAGCAACCTTACCTGTTAACATATTTTCTCCTCGCTTCTGCGATATTTATATCGCTTCCATAACTTTTTCAATATCGTTTATATTCTCTATATTCATAACCTTAACATCCTTATTAATCTTGCGCATGAATCCGGTTAATGTCTTACCAGGTCCAATCTCAATAAAGGTGTCAACGCCATCTGCTATCATATTCTCAACACTCTGCTGCCAACATACAGAACTAGATACCTGCTTCTCCAAAAGCTCCTTAATTCTATCTGCTTCCGTAACATAAGTAGCATCTACATTACAAACATAAGGAATCTGTGGTTTCTGAATCGTAACCTTCTCCAGTTCCTCACCAAGCTTACTACCTGCTCCCTCTAATAATGCTGAATGGAAAGGCCCGCTCACCTTCAAAGGAATGCATCTCTTTGCACCCGCCTCTGAAAGTGCCTGTGCAGCCTTACCAACAGCCTCTTCTTCTCCGGTAATTACAATTTGTCCCGGACAATTATAATTTGCAATGGTTACAATACCCTCTGTGTTATCACAGATTTCCTTGATTTTGTCTGCATCCATGCCCAATACTGCAGTCATAGCACCGCCTACAGGATATGCCTCCTGCATCAGGAGTCCTCTCATTCTGATTAAACGGAATAAGTCCTTAAGCTCCATAACCTTAGCAGCTGCCAAAGCTCCATACTCTCCAAGACTTAATCCTGCACAAACATCAGCCTTAATTCCTTTTGCTTCTACAACCTTTAAAATGGCAACCTCTGTTGCAAGCATAGCAATCTGTGTATACTCTGTTACATTCAGCTTGTCATTTTCGGTAAAGCATAAAGACTCCATATCCAGTCCTGTTGCTTCGCCTGCAAGCTGATAAACTGCTTTTGCCTCATCATAGGTATCATAAAAATCTTTTCCCATTCCTACGTATTGTGCGCCCTGACCTGGGAACATAAATGCTACTTTACTCATTTTGTATTAACCATGCCTTTCTGTTTTAACGGTTTATTGTACTCCCATAAGCTTGTTAGCTTGGGTCACAATCTCTGTGATAATCTCTTTACATGGCTGTTCTTTCTTCACAAGACCTGCAATCTGTCCTGCCATAACAGTACCATTTACCACATCACCCTCAACAACTGCCTTACGAAGTGAACCTAATGTCAACTTCTCAAGCTCCATGAAATCTGCTCCTTCTTTTTCCATACGCAGATATTCTTTTGTCATTTTATTTCTAATGGAACGTACCGGATGACCTGTTGACATACCGGTAACTGCCGAATCAATATCCTTTGCCTTTACAAGTTGCTGCTTATAATTCTCATGAACAATACATTCACTTGCTACAACAAAACGTGTTCCAATCTGTACCGCCTCTGCTCCTAACATGAAAGCAGCAGCCATACCTCTTCCATCGGCAATACCACCTGCTGCAATAACAGGAATGTTTACTGCATCTACAATCTGTGGAACGAGAGCCATTGTTGTTGTGGAACCAATATGTCCACCACTTTCCATACCCTCTGCAACTACCGCATCAGCACCGCCTCTCTCCATAAGCTTCGCCATTGCCACACTTGCTACAACAGGGATTACTTTAACGCCTGCTGCCTTCCACATATCCATATACTTAGAAGGATTACCTGCTCCGGTTGTAACTACCTTTACACCCTCATCTACGATGACCTGTGCGATGGCATCTGCCTCCGGATTCATCAGCATAATATTTACGCCAAATGGTTTATCTGTAACTTCCTTCGCTTTTCTGATCTGTTCTCTGACAAATTCAGCCGGTGCACCACCTGCACCAATAATTCCTAATCCTCCGGCTTCTGACACTGCTGCTGCAAGATTATACTCTGCAACCCATGCCATACCGCCTTGAATAACCGGATACTCAATTCCCAGAAGTTCTGTAATTCTAGTTTTCATAAGCACTCCATTAATTACTGATGACTTTCGATATACTCGATAACAGCACCTACTGTTGTAATCTTCTCTAAGTCTTCAGATGGAATTTCTACACCATATTCTTCTTCAAAAGCCATAACAAGCTCAAATAAATCAAGAGAATCTGCCTCTAAATCTTCCTTGAAACGAGTTTCCATTGTAATTTCTACTCCATCAAGATTTAACTGTTCTTCGATAATTTCTTTTACTCTTTCTAACATAGTTTTCTTCCTTTCCTGTTACTGCATGTAACTAATCAATACCTTCCTAGTTACCATTTTTCCAATAACGTTTGCTTTTCTATTATTTTGTCTGTTTATGTAAATATTTTGATTATCAAATATTTTGACTATCAAAATATTTATCTGCTACAGAATATACCATGAGAATCAGAATGTCAACCCCCTATTTTTCTACCCTCAGATTTGTGGGTAGCGTGCACATCCTCGCGGAGCGTTTCCTATAAAGTAAAAATAGTGCGTGCCAGCGCACGCACTTTGGCAAGAATTTCTTACGAAATTCTTGTCTAACTGCCACTACGCTACAGCACTTTCCTATTACATAAAAAAAAGAGCGATTTTATCGCTCTTTTCGAATTGCGCATGTCCCCCAACATGCTTTATGCAATTCATTCCCCTTTTTATGGATACACATATCCATTGGATTCCCCTAATCCACGCCCTTTTACACAAAAGACCTTACTCTATGTCATTCCATGCAACTCCCTTTTGGAAGCCACACAGATAGACTACAATTTTACAATCGGTTTCTTTACAAAAGAACCTGTCACATTATAATATGGCTTTCTACTAAACGCCTGCTTTGCTTCTGGTGCAACGCCTGCTGTAGCAAGCTCACGTTCTGTTACTTTCTTATATTCTGCCATCTCTCGTTCGATATACTCACTGATTACCTGTTCTGCACCCTTACCTTCCATAAAATCCATAACATTTCCCCCTTTAGCCAATATATAAAAAATATTATTTATAAAACTTTTTGTTTTTACATAATAATCAAATTATTTATATAATTGTCTGATAAATATATTTATATCACACATTTTGTATAATTTCAAGTAATTTTCAGATATTTTTTGTGTTTTTTAATAAAATGATAGAAAAAAATGGGCGGTTTTATACCACCCATTTTTTCGTTATACACAATCTATTTTTTTGAAGAACGCTTTTTTTTGCGGTAAATTTTTACACCTACAACCGCTGCTATAGCAGTAACAATTGATGCAATAATTGCCCCTACCAAACCTCCATTTCCTGTTTTCTGTTCATCAGATGCAGACATTGTCTTGTTATCTCCTGTCTCCTGACTCTCTGCATTCTTTACTGTTTCATCTCCCTGTACCAGAACCATTGCCGAAATGCCTTCTACTGAGACACTATCTACAGCTGTACCAAGAGATTCACAACCTGCCTTTTCACCATTTACACAGATATCCCATTCACCTGATGGAAGTGGAATATTTACAGTTTCTTTATTTGCATTGAATATAACTGCAATCTTATCTGCTGTTTCTCCATTTGGTCTTCCTTCAATTGTATACGCTACAACATTCGCATCGAGACCACTCATAAATACAAGCTTTGTCTGAACATCAGATGCTTCTGCCATTCTAAGTGCTCCATGAGCTTTACGGAACGCAATAAGACCTTTATAGTAATCATATACATCCATGACATTTGCCTTGTTATCCCACTTTATACTATTCGTAGAATCCGGTGAGCAATAGCTGTTTTCTTCAAATTCGCCCTCTACGGTTGCAGATGGCTTACTACGAAGCATTTCTTCACCTGCCTGGAAGAATGGCACACCCTGTGAAGTAAGAATAATTGCACTTGAAAGCTTATTCATCTTTCTTCTATCTTCTTCACTGTCATCTGCATTCGCAATTGCAAGCTTATCCCAAAGAGTATGATTATCATGACAAGAGACATAGTTAATACTCTGTCCAGGCTGTCCTGACCAACTTCCATTCGATTTCACATTCTCTGATGCCAAAATCTGTGGATGATGGATTGCTCCAACTACTCCTAGCTTAATGGTCTCTTCCATCCCCTCTTTACCATTAACAAAGCCTTTTTCCATGGTATCAAATACATGTCCCTTAATACCATCACGAATATCATCACTAAACGCACCAATACGCTCAAACTGATAAGTACTGCTCTTTAAGCTCTGTTCAGAAGTTGGTAGCATGCATTCACCACCTGTCCATCCTTCACCATACATCATAATAGATGGATCAATCTTATCTAACGCTTCTCTAATTGCCATCATAGTCTCTTTATCATGATTAGCCATCAAATCGAAACGGAAACCATCAATATGATATTCTGTTGCCCAATATACAACAGAATCTACCATATATTTTCTTACCATTGCTCTATCGGATGCTGTTTCATTACCACATCCAGAGCCATTTCCACCTTTTCTAAAATAATAGCCAGGAACCGTCTTATGAAACCATGAGCTTTCTTCATTATAGACATGATTATAAACCACGTCCATATTGACACGAATGCCATTTTCATGAAGTGCCTGAACCATTTGTTTCATTTCTTTTACACGAACCTCACCATGGAAAGGATCTGTACTGTAAGAACCTTCTGGTACATTATAGTTTTTAGGATCATATCCCCAATTAAACTGATTGGAATCTGTCTTACTCTCATCTACTGTAGCATAATCGTAGCTTGGTAGAATCTGAATATGTGTGATACCCAGGTCAAGAATATGATCTAACCCGGTCGCAAGCCCATCACTATTTTTTGTTCCTTTTTCTGTTAGTCCAAGGAACTTACCTACATTCTGAATTCCTGAAGAAGCATCCGAAGAAAGATCTCTCATATGCAATTCATAAATAACTGCATCTGTATCATTCTTAAATCCTGGTCTGACATCATTCTCAAAACCTTCCGGATCTGTAGAGGCTAAGTCAATAACCATTCCTCTATCACCGTTTACCCCTGTTGTTCTTGCATATACGTCTACTGTTTCATTTACCTTATTACCAATCTTAATAGAGTAGGTATAATATACTCCATTTAAGTCCCCCTCTTTTTCACAGATCCATGTACCATTTACATCTGCCTGCATTGGTAACGTTTCTATTAAATTATCTCCGTCACCTTCCTCATACAAATTCAGTGATACTTCTAACGCTGTCGGTGCCCAAACACGAAACGCTGTCTTTTCCTTTGTATATACTGCTCCTAAATCATCACCATCGTATGCTAATTGTTCATCAAAATAAGTAGAACCAATAATCTTATCCATCGCTATCTGACATCCTTCATAATCTTCACAGTCAACACGATAAGCTCTCGAAAGCTCTAACGGTTGCTCCATTTTTAAAACTACTTCATTGTTTGTTACATTTTCTACTGCTGTCACAGGATACTTAGTTCCTGCTTCATCGGTAACAGCAAATTTTTCTACTGCCGTTACATCAACCGGCTTTGATACAGTAATCTGAATTTCCTGACTAGAAGTCTCACTAAAAACGGCACTTGCAATTACTGGATTGTAAACAACCTCATTTACTTCATACCATACATTTGGGTTCCCCTCTACCAGATACACATCAAGTTCGTTATCTACTGCCTTTGTTAAATCTATATGATATTCTATCGCTGCGTCTACATTTCCATTCTGAATCACTTTTACACCTGCTGTAGTAACACCATCTTCTGGCTTCATACCAATCTGAAACAGTGCTCCAAAATCGTCTGTTTCTACATAGGGATAGTTTCCGCCAGCCATATCCCCTGGCCACGCATACGCTTCTACCGTATCCGCGCTATAGCTTTGTTCAAAATTGTAATAATGAACATCCAGCTTCATAGCACCTTCTTCCTTGTACACATCAAGTCTTGCCTGCTCTAAAGCTGCAAAATCAAAGCTTTCCGCCCCTTCCGGTGCTTCGATTGCAAATTCTGCTTCGCCACTGGTTATCCAGATTTCAACAATATCTTCATCCATTGCTACAAATCTGTCCTCTGCCACGTCCTTATCTTCCCACTCATTTAGACGTACGATAAAACCAATATTGGCAGGTTTGCGATTTGTCTGATACACTGCAACCTGACCAAACGAATCCGTTTCTGTAAAAGACACTTGCTGTCCTTCACGTCCTTCTTCCCATAGCCAAAGATTCCAGCCTTCATAATCATTATCGCTTCTTCCCCCATAATGTACTATTAATGTCTTACCCGCTGCTTGAGTCTCTAACATTGGTACAAACCAAGTTAATACTGTCATCACCAACATAAGAAAGCCCAAAAAGCCTGCTGTCATTTTCTTTTTCATTTGTAATCCTCCTTCATTATATAGATTTTTATCCTCCTATAGCTATGAGTATAGCATATAATTTCGTTTTGTCTATATTATTTTTTCGTTTTTTTTCGTAATATCAGAAAAAAAGTGCTTGTTCTGCAGCAAACACTAGCAAGAATTTCTGTCGAAATTCTTGTTTAACTACCACTACGTTACAGCAATTTCCTAATACCAAAAAAAAGAGCAAGCTCTGCAGCTTGCTCTCAAAGATTACGCTAAAATAACTTTTACTGAATCGATACCTCATCCCATGTATCAGAAGGTACTAATGCAATATAAGTCTTACCAGTATTCATTTCAATCTGTTCTCCGGTTTCTTGATCAAGGAACAGTGTAATATCTGCCTCACCGGACTTAATCCATTTAATTGGAACTGCCTTACCCTTTGTCAGATAGTAACCATCATCACCGCTACCAATAACGTTATAAATCATATAACCATTATCATCTAACTGTGAAAAACTACAACCCTGCAAGATAACATTTTCGAAAGTAAGAACTGCATTATTATGCTGTGGATCTACATGTGCATTACCATACTCATAATAATCATATGTTCCTGTTTCTTCATTATATTTCAACATAGAACTGTTGTGTGGAAATGGAAGCTTAATCTGTGTCGCATCGATCACATCACTCTTTCCTGATAAATCAATTTCCTCATCAGAGAACACAAAATGCTCACCTTGATAATGCTCATTATACTCTACGCTATATTTCGAATTGCTAAAATTCTTATCTAAGTCGCCTTCTAAGATATACTCTGTATATTCTCTAGACTTTCCATTATTTACACGACCGAAAGTTCCGCTAAAGTTGTTTGTATAGTTCTTCTTAACATACTGATCAATATAGAAAGGACCACCATCATGACACAAAACTGCATTCCATTCAGCTGCTAACATAAAGTTTGTAGGTCTAGCACTACGGATACTTCCAAACTGCTGAATCTTACCCCAGTCCTTCACAATTGCCATCAAACGTGTAATTCTTCCGTTTGCCGTACTATTCATAATCTCATATACAACATCTGCTTCTGTCAATCCATAATGTGGAAGTGCTGTCTTCTCATTATCTACCATAACAGCGATTGGACGCTGATTTTTCAAACTCTCATCAATCCACTCATTGGTAAGCTCACTACGATACATTCCTTCGTGATTTTCTTCCTCTTCTATCTGTTCTTCTGTGGAAGCTACCTCTGCTGTATCTTCGTGATTACCGTTTGCTACATTTTCCACAATATTATCAAACTCAACGGTTTCTACAGGTGCTTGAACATCTTCCTTGCCGCCACACCCTGCTACGGATAATGTAACAACGGATGCCATAATAAGTGCTAATAAACTTCTTTTTTTCATACGCTTCCCCCTATCTCTTTATCTGGTGCATTGCTCTATCTTTTGCAATGTCGGGCTATACTTTGGATAACTTTTTTCCTTCATAGTTATCACGCTGCTTATATTATTAAAACCGTGCGAACGGCTTCGAATCCTGTATCTATGCACGTTACCTTTACAGTTAACTCCGCCAGGCACCCTTACGGCACATATGAAATCCACCTTAGTGCTGCTGCATTCCTGCCCTGACACGGTTCGACGGCACATATTGCGTAAGACCCAAACTTCATCGCCACTTATAAAGGGCAGCTGCATAAACCAGTGACCCTCCACCATCCATCACCCCTACTATAGCGGATTGTAGGTATAAGGCACCGCTAACGCCCCGGTTGCACGGCTACTTCATTCTACTCTTTTTGTAATACAAAGTCAAGCATTGCCTGCCATTTGGTTGTTACTACCAATAACCCTGTTACTGTTCACTCCGTTCCAGTAATGTACAAAAATCCATCCTAAATTTGCTTCGCAAATGGATTTTTGCATAACCTTACGTCTCCTGTTGTTCCAATTTGGCTGCTTCTTTTTCCATTTTATTACGTGCACGAAGCTCTACAAAAAACTCCTTCAGCATGCGACTGCATTCTTCTTCCAATACTCCCTTCGTCATTTCTACCTGATGGTTAAACTGTGGCATATCCAATATATTTAAGATGGAACCAGCACAACCAGCCTTGGGATTCATACATGCCATAACCACCTTTGGTATTCTTGCTTGAACAATGGCTCCTGCACACATCTGACAAGGTTCTAACGTTACATACAACGTACATTCCTCTAAACGCCAATCTCCAATTACTTTACTTGCCTTATTAATAGCAGTAATCTCTGCATGCGCAAGTGTATTTTTATCTGTATTTCTTCTATTATATCCTCTTCCAATTATTCTTCCATCATGAACAATAACACAGCCTATTGGCACTTCTCCCAATGCATAAGCCTTTCTTGCTTGTTTCATGGCTTCCTTCATATATTTCTCGTCTTCTGTCATACATAAACGTGGCATCGTATATCTCTCTTTCTTAATTCATTTAATAATTATTCAGTACCTTCTTAATTACGTTGCATCAAAGATGCTATGCAATAATCCGCCTTAAATATGCTTATCAAATGGATTTTTCACATTATCTTTAGTATAATTGATTTTAATATGTTAGAAAAGAGGGCATTTTCATGCTAATACTTGGACTAAATAAAACAACTTTATTAGATTACCCCGAACATGTAGCCGCTACCATTTTTACTGGTGGATGCAATTTTCGGTGTCCTTTTTGTCATAATAAAAACCTAGTATTTCCACAGAAGACTACTGCCTACTCTGAGAATGAAATTCTTTCTTTTTTGAAAAAAAGGGCCGGTGTTTTGACCGGCGTCTGTATTACTGGTGGTGAACCGACTCTGCAAAAAGATTTATCTGATTTCCTTGCCCGAATAAAAGAGCTCGGATATTTAATAAAACTCGACACCAATGGCTATCAGCCTGATGTTCTTCATAATTTATTAAATAAAAAACTTATTGATTACTGTGCCATGGATATTAAAAATTCCCCTATAAAATATGCGATTACAGCAGGATTAGCTTCCTGTGACTTCCATCTGATTGAGGAATCTGTATCCTGCCTTTTATCTATTGCTGATTATTTTCCTTTTGAATTTCGTACCACTCTTGTTCGAGAGCTTCATGACAAAGAAGACATGCACGCCATCTCTGAATGGCTAAAAGGTGCTCCATCCTATTATCTGCAATCCTACACCGACTCAGAGAATGTTATCTCTCCAGGCTACCATGCCCTCTCAGCACAAAGTTTGTTGGAATATCGTGATATCTGTGTTCAAGCCATTCCCAATACCCGACTACGTGGTATTGATTTATAATATTTTGTAACTGTTCAGAACTAAGCAGATAGACTCAAAATATACGATGAATGCTTGCATTAAAGAGTACATTTTGATGGATATCTATTTGGCTCTGAACAGTTACAATATTTTTATGATTTTTCAATACCTTCATAATTATATATTTTTCATAATTCTGGTTACTATATATTTACCTGTTTCATATAGTAACCAAAACAACCTACATACGCTTGTCTTCGACTCTCATTTACTAATCTGGATTCTCCATTTTCAAACCCCTCAAACCCAAACATATTTGCAATTTTTTTCTCTCTTTCATAATAAACTCCTGGAACACCTAAGTAATAACAAACTCCATTCTCATGGTGATATCGAAGTAGCAAAAGCTGACGATAGTTATAATATGCATGCAACACAAAAGAATTTGTAGCAAGTTCGTGATACTCCTGCGTTAGTACAATGATATCTTTGGGCTTTATTACTACCGTATCCGCTTCCGGATAAATATGTACTTGAGGATAATTCTTACAAAGCTGTTTCCATTTATCCGGTTCCATGATTGGCATGGCATCTTGAATCTGTCCTAACTCCACTTTAGGCTTTTTCTCTGTTTCTAATGTTATTATCCTATTCTGTTCCACCATCTTTTCTTGAATATTCTTGGATATGTTAACTTTATCTTTTGGAAATGGTTGAATCTTTTTCTGTTCTAGTCCTGCGTTATGAGTCACATGCTGCTCTATCATACATCTTCCATAGCGCTTCTGATCAATTGGTATATAAATCTCTCTGCAATCCTCTTGTCTAAAATCTTTTGACCAGTTTCGCTTTGCCTGTCCGTAACCGTTTTGCAACGTAATATTCGCTACGAACTTTTTATTGCTTTTCTCTGTTCCTACATATATCTTGCATATTTTTTCACCCTGCAATGCTATTCCCCTTAGCATCACAAACAATCCTTCTTCCTCTACCTTTACAAATCCTATATTTCGTTCCTTTTCTCCTTCGCAATAACAATCCACATAGAAGATCTTCCGATTCATGTTTCCCTCCTTATATATTATTGGGTAAATTTGAGTTTAGTGAGCCATGCACAGATGAGCCGAATTGGCTGTCGGGAGCTTGCTCACGGGCAGACATATTCGAGCGAAGATGTATACGGAGAAATACATCTCCGAACGCTTGATAAAACGAGAACGTGAACCAAGTTCGGTAAGCCCCGCCTCGTAAAGCGCGTCGAAAGACTCCACGGCAAGTTTTCTCTTCGTCGGGAAGGAGATCGTTTGTCCCTTGGTTAAAACCTCGGTGAAAAAGGCGGGAACGCCCACGTAAATCTCCTTGATTTCCCCGTCGTAATTTTGCAACACCGAAGAAACGCAAGTGCAAACCGCGCGTTTCAACGAATCTTCGTCCAAAAATCCGTCCGCGGTGTACC
>JAFSCH010000102.1 GCA_017436865.1 Lachnospiraceae bacterium | reverse complement strand
TTTTGCGCTTTATAGGCTGAAAACAGATATAAATTACGCCACAAACAGGAATTGTGTACTTGAACTCGGTGTAAAACAATGGATTACATCCATTCTAATCAGTTCCTGTAAAAAAATAACTGAGTTTCACGGATTCAGGTACTATAGAGAGACTAGAACAATTTCCGGATTCTGGTTCCTATACGCCGGATGAATGGTTAAATCAACAAGGATATAGGATGGTTATTTGCGAAAAGCATGTTGCTATATATAAAGTGATAGATACGACAATATATGTTTATCATATTGCAGATACGCGAACAGAATATACGAAGTTGTTTTGGTTTTAAGTAGAAAAGAATTATAATAGGGGGCAAAGAATTGTAATACAGTTCTTTGTCTTTATCTTTATAAAATATTTTGGATGGTAAAGAGTAGTTTTGAAATGTTAATGACAGTGTTAAAATGTAAGAAAAAGAATAAAGACCGAAATATTCAGTTGCCGAACATATAAGCATGCCAATTTGGATAGAGCAAGACGAGAACTGGAAAAATACACCAATTTGTCCAAGGCTCAAACGGCGAACCCCTTGAATTTACTGGAAGAGAGCAACATTTTTTCTACACCAATTGACACGGATTTTACGCAGACTTACAAAGGCTTATGTGGAATCTAGCACAAAACCACCTCAAAAATTTGTTGAAATTGTTACAAAAAACGGTTGCATAACCACTTATAAAGGGTTATAATGACCCTAAAATAATAAGAAATTCTTCGGGGCAGGGTGAAATTCCCTACCGGCGGTATAGTCCGCGACCTGCTTTGCTTATAGCAAGGTGGCTGATATGGTGCAATTCCATAACCGACAGTAAAGTCTGGATGAGAGAAGATATGTGTTTTGCAGATGATGTTTTTGTATGCATTTATACCCCGAATTGTTTATAATTCGGGGTTTTTATATTTCATTTATAAAAAACACCAAGAAGAATTTCCTCATAAGAAAAGGAGATTAGAAATGAACGAATTTTTGAAAAACATTATGGAAAACGTAACTTTTGTACTTGAATTTTTAGGGATTGTAGCAGTTCTAGTATTAGTAGCGCTTGCATCAGAAAAGTTAATTCAGAAGAAAAATGGTGCAACAGATGCAAAAGTTCTATCAACGAAAAAGATTGCTATGATTGGCATGTTTTCAGCAGTTTCAGGTATTATGATGCTTTTAGAGCTTCCAATGCCTTTTGCCCCATCATTTTACAAGATTGATCCAAGTGAGCTTCCAGTGTTAATTTGTGGATTTGCATTTGGACCTGTGGCTGGTGTGTTAACAGAGTTTCTTAAGATAATTATTAAGCTTTTCTTTAAACCAACATCAACTGCATTTGTCGGCGAGCTTGCAAATTTCTGCGTAGGATGTTCCATGATTTTGCCGGCAACCATTATTTATCATATCAAGAAAAAGAAAACAATTGCGTTGGTCGCATGTATTGTGGGAACATTGACAATGACTATTTTTGGAACACTGTTTAATGCGGTATATTTACTTCCAACCTTTGCAGTTATGTATCATATGCCATTAGAAGGATTGATTGGAATGGGAACAGCATTAAATGCAAATGTAACAGATGTATTTACTTTTGTTGCGTTTTGTGTTGCACCATTAAATCTGTTAAAAGGCGGAGCAGTATCGGTAGTGACTTTTGTGTTATACAAACCGCTTAGTCCGATATTAAAGACAACTTATGAAGTAAATACAAAAACAAGAAGAGTCAGTGCCTAATTCTTAAATAATTCTAAAAAAAACAGAAGAAAACGATGAAAAAGATGCTAAAATGGCATCTTTTTTTTACGTTCCTTAAAATTTCCTTAATTTGGAGAAAAAAATAACACAACAGTGTGTTAAAGTGCTATACTGCCAAAGTAAACTAGTATTGAATAAATAATTGTTTGAAGAATGAGGAGTAGTAATTATGGAAAACACATTGATAGAAATTAGCGATATGTGTAAGATTTACAATCCAGGAGAAAATGAAGTTCGTGCTCTTGATGGTGTTGATTTGCAAATATGTGAAAACGAATTTGTGGCAATCATAGGCCAGTCTGGGTCAGGTAAGTCAACCCTGATGAATATGCTTGGGTGTTTGGATGTTCCGACCAGCGGAAAGTATTTATTGCATAATCAGGATGTGTCAGATTTGGAGGATGACGAATTGTCAGATGTCCGAAACAGAGAAATTGGTTTTATTTTTCAAGGATTTAATCTAATTCAAAATATGACAGCTTATGAGAATGTGGAGCTTCCCTTGATTTATAGAGGGGTTGGAAAAAAGGAAAGAACAGAGCTTTCATTAAAGTCCTTGGAAAAGGTAGGGCTTGCACACCGAATGGATCATAAGCCAGCGCAAATGTCAGGAGGACAGCAGCAGAGAGTGGCAATTGCAAGAGCCATTGCACAAGCGCCGCCAATTATTCTTGCGGATGAGCCAACAGGTAATCTAGATTCGAATTCTACCAAAGAAATTATGCAGATACTAAGAGAACTGCATAAGGAAGGTAGAACGGTCATAATTATTACACATGATAATGAGATTGCAAAACAGGCAGACAGAGTAATACGAATTAGTGATGGAAAAATTATAGAAGACACGAAGTTAACTGCAATTTGTTCATAATAAAGAAAATACAAAAGCGTTACAAAATATAAAATGAAGAGAAAATGAGGAGGAAAAATATGAAAAAGCGTAAAAAGAAAGTATGGAAGATCCTAGTGCCAGTGGCAGTTGTACTGGTGATTGTACTTGTAGTTTCAGGAATGGTAAATGGTGGTAATGCTGGAGTGGGTGTTTATACGGCATCGGTTGTAAAAGGAGATATTCGTTCTGAACTTAGTACGAGTGGAACAGTAAAGGCAGAGGACACTACTACCTATTTTGCGCCTGCAAATGGTAAGATAGCTGGTGTGCAGATTGAACAGGGAGATGTGGTAAAGAGTGGAGATATGCTTGTTTGCTTTGATGAAGAAACGTTAGCATATGCGCAGAAGCAGAGCCAGCTTGAGAGACAGATAAGCAATGCAGATTATACAGCAACCGTGCAGGATTATCAGAAACAGAAGGATAAGCTTGCAACTGCTGAAGCAGAGATTGCAGCTTATGAGATGCAGGTAGATATGTATGAGCAGCATATTGAAGATTTAACGAATGGTATTACTGATGTAAACGCATTAAAAAAGGCAGATTTGTATGCAGATTTATATAGCGTAGAAAAGGCAATTAATACGTATGATCTTGCGATGCAGACACCAAATGAAGATACGGATATGGATGAACTTATGCGTAAGAAAACAGAGAAGCAGAATGAAATGTTAAAAATTCAGAATGAACTAAATCTTCTTGCGGATTATAAAACAGATTATGGTTGGGAAGACTTACTAACACAAGCCAAAAAAGATTTGGCCGATTGCCAGGAGAAGCTTCAGGAGGCAAAAAATGACAAAACAAGTGCAGAAGCAGCAATGTTAAACGATAATAAGATAACAGGTTATCAACTGACACAGGAAAAGACAAAACTTGCAACACAAGACACAGAGCGAAAGTATGCAGCAGCATTAAATGGTATTGTAGCGGAGTTTGATGGTGTTGTTACCAGTCTGAATGCAGTTACAGGAGCTACCATCCAGGAAGGAACACAGCTTTTGGTATTAGAGAGCTATGAAGAGATTTGTGTAGAATTTCAGGCATCAAAATATGATTTGGAAGACTTGAAGGTAGGACAAAAAGCCATTATTGATGTATCTGGTAAAGAATATGAAGGAACCGTATCTAAAATTAATAAAATGGCACAACCAAATTCGTCAGGAATTCCGATGGTAGGAGCAAGAGTACATATTGAGAATCCAGATGAAAATATTTTTCTTGGTATTGAAGCAAAGATTACTGTTATCACAGCAGAAGAAGAAGGAGTATTACTTCTTCCGGTAGAGGCAGTAAATATTGATAATACAGGAAGTTTTTGTTTTATTATTGAAAATGGCATATTAACAAAAAAATATATTACAACAGGAATCTCTTCACTTGAGCAAATACAGGTTTTAGAAGGGATGACAGAAGGCGATGAAGTAGTAACATCAGGTTATATGGGAATGGATATTGAAGAAGGTATGGCAGTAACTGTTATGCCTGACATGACAGCAGTTGCAGAAACTATGACAATGGAAGAAACAAACGTAGAAGACGCATCAAAAGAAGAAGCAACAACAGAAGCAATGACAACAGCAGAATAATGGAGGTCGTAGTATGACAAGGATATGGGAATATATCAAGATAGCCTTGAAAAATATCCAGAGTAACAAAGGTAGATCCTTTCTTACCATGCTAGGTATTATTATAGGTATCTCATCGGTTATTCTGATTGTATCAACTGGTGAAGGCGTCAAAGAAGGCGTTAGTGGTTCATTGGATGATTTGGTTGGTGGCTATATTGAATTCTATGCACCAAACAATCCGGAAAGTGGAGAATATATTGAATTCACAGATGCAGATTTAGACATGGTTATAGAGAAAGTAGATCACGTTAAGGGTGCTACAGATTTCTGGATGTTTAGTAATGCAACAGCACAGAGTAATAAGGGAACCTTTAAAGCAGCACCTACTTTTGGAAATGAGTCTTTGCAGTTTTATAATACCGCACCAATTGTAAAGGGGCGATACTTTACAAAAAGTGATTGCCAGAAAGGAAACAAGGTTTGTGTAATCACAGAGAAAAGTGCAAAAAAGTTGTTTGGTTCTACCGATGTTCTAGGAATGACGGTTAGTATGAATTTGTATGGCATTACACAGGATTATACCATTATAGGTATCCGAAAAGATAATGATTCTGCGGCAAAAAGTATGGTGTTTGCAACTGCAGATGTGGAATTGGAGATTCCGATTACCGTGCTAGAGGCGGTATATGGTTATTACACAGAAAAGTTTACCATGTTTTATGTATTCTGTGATTCTACAGAGTATGTAGATACCGTTTCAGAGCAAGTTATGAATTTGCTGGAGGCAAGATATAATGTAAGAGGAAAAGAGGCTATTGAAGTAAGAGATATGGCAAGTTCTGTTGATATGATTACGGATGTTTTAAATTATGTTACAGTATTTGTCGTGCTGGTAGCAGCGATAGCTCTCGTTGTAGGGGGAATAGGTGTTATGAATATCATGTTGGTATCTGTAACGGAAAGAACAAAGGAGATTGGTATTCGTAAGGCATTGGGAGCCAAAACAGGATCGATTATGTTTCAGTTTTTAATGGAGGCCGTCATTATTACCTTAATCGGAGGTTTACTAGGAATTTTAATTGGTATTCTTGGTGCAAAAGGAATCTGCTCCATTATCGCAATGCTAGGAATGGATGGGGTTACGGCAAGAATTAATCCAGTAGTTGTTTTAGGAGCAACAGCATTTTCTTCCATGGTTGGTATTTTCTTTGGAATCTATCCAGCCAAGAAAGCAGCAAGACTAAGTCCGATTGAAGCGTTAAGACATGAATAAGGCCTTGCACTTTAAGCAGATTACGTTATAATAGAAGTAGGTTAACAGAAAGCACCTGTCATAACAGGTGCTTTTTCGGATAAGAAGGGACAGGATTGTATGGAATTGGAATTTGACGTAAAAATGACACCGACAGCGATGTATGATTATTTGATGCATCATACCTATAGCGGAATGTCCGGAATCATAGGTGCGATAGCAGGTGCTTTTTGTATTATGATATTTCTTGCAAATAAATATGTGATTTATCTGATTGCTGGGATAGTGATTCTTGCATATTTGCCGATTTCCTTGTTTTTAAGAGCACATCAACAGGTACAGGGAACACCAGCATTTAAGAAACCACTTCATTATAAGTTGACAGAGGAAGGGATTTGTGTATCGCAAGATGATAGCGAAGAAACGCAAAGCTGGGAGGCGTGCTTTAAGGCGGTTTCGACTAGAAGCAGTATTATTTTGTATACCTCTAAGACAACCGCATCCATTTTTCCTAAAAAGGATTTAGGAGAAAAAAAAGACGCGCTGATTCAGATTATTTCAACACACATGCCACCAAGCAAAGTTAAGATACGTTTCTAATTTTGTGGCAAATCAATAATAAAAGGAAAAGAGAAAAATGGTAATAGAAACATGGAGTCCTGAGGAAACCTTTGCAGTTGGAGAACAGCTTGGAAAGGAAGCAAAGGCAGGAGCAGTTTATACATTAAATGGCGATTTGGGTGTTGGAAAGACCGTGTTTACCCAAGGTGTTGCCAAGGGGCTAGAGATTGATGAACCGGTAAACAGTCCCACCTTTACAATTGTACAGGTTTATGAAGAAGGTAGAATGCCTTTCTATCATTTTGATGTTTACCGAATCGGTGACATTGAAGAGATGGACGAAATAGGATATGAAGACTATTTTTATGGAGAAGGTTTATGTATCATTGAATGGGCTGAGCTCATTTTGGAAATTATTCCAGATCATGCCAGAAAGATAACCATAGAAAAGGATTTAGAAAAAGGCTTTGATTATCGGAGGATTACGATAGAAGAATGAAAATACTTGCATTAGACAGCTCAGGGCTTGTTGCTTCTGTGGCAGTAGTAGAAAATGATAATTTAATTGCAGAATATACGATGAATCATAAAAAGACACATTCTCAGACACTTGTGCCTATGCTTGATGAGATTCGTAATATGATAGAACTAGATATGGCAACAATAGATGCCATAGCAGTGGCAGCAGGCCCCGGTTCTTTTACCGGACTTAGAATTGGCTCTGCAACAGCGAAAGGATTAGGGCTTGCACTCAATAAGCCTCTTATTTCGGTGCCAACGGTAGATGGACTTGCGTATAACCTTTATGGAAGTGATAAAGTAATATGTCCTCTTATGGATGCGCGCAGAAATCAAGTGTATACAGGACTTTATGAGTTTGTAAGCATATCAGAAAAGAATACCTTTGAAATGAAGCATATAGTAGAGCAGTGTGCAGTAGATATTCAAGAAATTGTAGATAAAATAAATGAACTAGGAAGAGAAGTTATCTTTTTAGGTGATGGAGTAGCTGTTTTTGCAGAGAAACTTGCCAATATGATAAATGTGCCATATAGCTTTGCACCAGCATGCTGTAATAGGCAACGTGCAGCGTGCGTAGCTACACTTGGCCAGGTTTATTATGAAAAAGGCATGATACAGACGGCAGTAGAGCATGCACCAGATTATCTTAGACTCTCTCAGGCAGAAAGAGAACGTGCAGAGGCACAGAAAAATGCTTAAAGAAATGAATATAAGAATTCGAGAAATGCGCAAAGAAGATGTTGACGCAGTAACAGCATTAGAGGAGAGTTGCTTTTCTATGCCGTGGAAAAGACAAGACTTTGAAGATATTTTAACCAATCCGGATAGGTACTATCTTGTTGCAGAAAGTGATAATGCCATTGTAGGAGGCTGTATGTTGACTATGAAAGCAGGGGAAGGCGATGTTTCCAATGTAGCAGTGTATGAAGAACACCGTGGAAAACATATTGCAACTGCACTGATGCAAGAGTTATTGCGTGTGGGTGAAGAAAAAGGAATACGCGATTTCACATTAGAAGTAAGAGAGCAGAATCAGCCGGCAATTCGGTTGTATGAACATGCAGGCTTTGTTTCAGAAGGAATACGTCCCAATTTTTATGATAAGCCAAAGGATAATGCAGTGATTATGTGGAAAAGAGCATAGGATTGGTAATTGTGATTTGTTTGTAACATTACGACAATATTAGAATTAGAAAGGATAGAAAGATAATAGATGCTAGATGTTTGTTTATTGGGAACAGGTGGAATGATGCCGCTTCCGCATCGATGGCTTACGTCATTGATGGCAAGATATAATGGAACGAGTATATTGATTGATTGTGGAGAAGGTACACAGGTAGCAATGAAGGAAAAGGGTTGGAGTCCAAAACCGATTGATATTATGTGTTTTACCCACTATCATGCTGATCATATTTCTGGGTTACCAGGGATGCTTTTAACTATGGGGAATGCAGAAAAAACAACGCCATTGTTGCTGATAGGACCAAAAGGACTTACAAAAGTGGTGAATGCATTACGCGTGGTAGCACCAGAGCTTCCGTTTGAACTGCAGTTTATGGAGATTACAGAGTCAGAGCAGACATTTTCGTTTGACGGCTTTCGTATAGAAACCTTCCGTGTAAATCACAATGTGATATGCTATGGTTATAATATCGTGATTGAGCGAAAGGGCAAATTCCAACTTGATAAGGCGATAGCATTAGGAATTGACCGTAGATATTGGAACAGATTACAAAAAGGTGAGACACTAGAACTTGAAGAAGGAGTGTTTACGCCGGATATGGTTATGGGAGAGGAACGAAAAGGGATTAAAGTAACTTATTGTACTGATTCCAGACCGACAGAAAGTATTGTTAGAAATGCCAGAGGTGCAGATCTCTTTATATGTGAGGGGATGTATGGAGAGCCTGATAAGAAGGAAAAGGCAAAAGAATATAAGCATATGACCTTTTATGAAGCAGCACAAATGGCAAAGGATGCAGGAGTTGCAAAAATGTGGCTTACGCATTATTCACCATCCTTGATTCGACCAGAAGAGTATAAAAAGGAAGTAAGGGCTATCTTTAAAGAAACTTATATTTCTAGAGATGGTAGAAGCGAAGAGCTTCTTTTTGAGGATGAAAAGGAACAAAAATAGTATGGCAACAGCAGTAAAACTGTAACGAAAGGGGAATGTATTATGGGGAAAAAAGCAAAACCGATTATTGTGATTGTGATTATGGCACTTCTTGTAGGTGGATATTATTTTTATCTGTCCAATAAAGTAGAGTCAAATGAAAGCAAAGAAGTTGTAACAGCAGTACAGGAAGTGATTTTGAAAGATTTAGATAAGAATTATCCACCGACTCCAAAGGAAGTGGTGAAATACTATAGTGAAATTTCAAAATGTCTGTACAATGAAGAGTACACAGATGAACAATTAGAAAAGATGGCAGATAAGCTTCTAGCGATTTATGATGATGAGCTTGTGGCAAATAATCCAAGAGAAGACTATATGAAAAATTTGAAAAAAGACATAGCAGATTTTAAAGAAAATGCTTATACAATTTCTACTTATACCCCATCCTCAAGCACTGATGTAGAGGAATATATGGTAGCGGGTAGAGAGTGTGCAGAGTTATATTGCACTTATACTATTCGAACTGGTGCAGAATATTCCAATAATCTGCAAAGATTTATATTAAGAAAAGATGTGGAGACAAAGCATTGGAAGATTTTAGGATTTGATGTTCCAGTGGAAGAATAATGTCTTCAAGGATAAGAGAGGCATAGAAAATGGATAAAACAGAAGATGTTCTTATATTGGCAATAGAAAGTTCATGTGATGAAACAGCAGCAGCAGTAATAAAAAACGGTAGAGAAGTACTGTCTAATGTGATTTCCTCACAGATTGCATTACACACTTTATATGGTGGTGTAGTCCCTGAAATTGCCTCCAGAAAACATATAGAGAAAATAAATCAGGTAATAGAAGAAGCGTTACAGGAGGCTGGAGTTACCTTAGAAGAAATTACTGCGATCGCAGTAACCTATGGACCAGGACTTGTAGGTGCTTTATTAGTTGGCGTATCAGAGGCAAAAGCTATCAGTTTTGCGACCAATAAGCCTTTGATTGGTGTGCATCATATTGAAGGGCATATTTGTGCCAATTATATTGAGAATAAAGAGCTTGAACCGCCATTTGCGTGCCTTGTTGTATCAGGAGGGCATACGCACTTAGTTGTTGTTAAGGACTATGGCGAGTATGAGATATTAGGAAAAACAAGAGATGATGCGGCAGGAGAAGCTTTTGATAAAGTGGCTCGTGCTATCGGTTTAGGTTATCCGGGAGGGCCCAAAATTGATAAATTATCAAAAGAAGGCAATCCTGATGCGATATCATTCCCAAGAGCGAAGGTTGCAGACGCAGTCTATGATTTTAGTTTCAGTGGTCTGAAATCAGCAGTGCTGAATTATTTGAATTCCTGTGAGATGAAAGGAATTGAAGTAAACCGTGCAGATGTAGCCGCATCTTTCCAAAAAGCAGTTATTGATGTGTTGTTAGAACATGCAATGGAAGCAGTGAAAGAATATGGATTTACCAAGTTTGCAATTGCAGGCGGAGTAGCATCCAATTCAGGACTTCGCGAAGCTTTTGAAAAAGCCTGTGAAAAGAAAAAGATAAAGTTTTATCATCCTTCGCCAATTTTTTGTACCGATAATGCAGCTATGATAGGTGTTGCTGGATATTATGAATATCTAAAAGGTAGCAGAAGTGGGTATGATTTAAATGCAGTACCTAATTTAAGATTAGGAGAACGATAGATAAGAACAAAAGGACAGTGCGAAAGTACTGTCTTTTATTTTGTTTATATTTATCATGCAGAAATTTCAGAGCAGGTATTATTGGTTTTGAGGGATACGATGTTATACAATATAAAAATTTTTGATAGTAATATCCATTTAGATGAAGAATAAATAAATGTAAATGCTGACAATGATTATGATTTGGTTAAAAACAAGGTGGAATACATCATTAGGTATTTACGTAGTTTTAAAAGTGGTGTGAAAGTATGAATATACACCACATGATAAGATAGATGTACTTAAATGAAAGGAAAGCTTTCTCGGTAAAATATGTGTAATAACTTTTTGAATTCAAAAATGGTTTACATTTCATGTAAGGAATAGTTTGAATGAGGCTCTTTGAAAAATATTATAAAGAGAAAAAATATACATAAAGAAAATAAAACAGGACTTTTTTGAGATACAAGTATATGATATAGTGAATGGTATGAAAAAAACATACACATATATTAGAGCCTGAAGGTGAACATTTATAGGTATTAAAAAGATATAGTTACTAATAAGCTATAAGTAAGTTATGGAAAAAAGGAGAACAAGATGAATGCTTATATGAAAATAAATACAACAGCCATTGTTTTGGCAGCAGGTCAAGGAAAGAGAATGCAAAGTAAGGTGCATAAGCAATATCTTCTGATACAAGATAAACCAGTGTTATATTATTCTTTACATGCATTTGAAACCAGTTTTGTTGATGATATTGTATTGGTTGTTGGAAAAGATGAAAAGGAATATTGTCAAAAGGAAATTGTTGATAAATATGGTTTTACCAAGGTGAAAATGATAGTAGAAGGAGGCAAAGAGCGATATCATTCTGTAGCGTATGGAATCAAAGCAATAGATTGGAAATGTGATTATATTTTTATACATGACGGAGCACGTCCGTTCATTAACGAAGAAATTTTAGAACGTGTATTTGAACAAGTACAAAAAAGTAAAGCATGCGTTGTAGGTATGCCGGTAAAGGATACAGTAAAAATAGCAGATACAGCGGGCTTTGTAGAGAGTACACCAAACAGGGCAAGAGTATGGCAGATACAAACGCCTCAAGTATTCGAGGCTAACCTGATTAGAACTGCATATGAACGTTTACTGGAAGAAGAAGTACAGTTTCTATCAAGTGGAAATGTAATTACAGATGATGCAATGGTAGTTGAATATTTCATAAAACTTCCGGTAAAACTAGTAGAAGGTTCTTACCAAAATATTAAGATTACAACGCCGGAAGACCTTGAAATTGCTGGGGTTTTCCTGGAAAAACAAAAAAGTTTAAAAAAAATAAAAAAAAGTGTTGACAGAAAGGGGGGACATGGGTATAATAAATTTTGTTCGCTGGACAACACAGAATGAAAGCGAAAGAAAAGAAGGCATGGAGAGGTATCGAAGTGGTCATAACGAGGCGGTCTTGAAAACCGTTTGTCCGCAAGGGCGCGTGGGTTCGAATCCCACCCTCTCCGTTTGAACAACAATATTTGTTGAGAAGAAAAAGAGTAAGCCTTGTTGGAGAAGTACCCAAGCTGGCCGAAGGGGCTCCCCTGGAAAGGGAGTAGGTCGTTAATAGCGGCGCATGGGTTCAAATCCCATCTTCTCCGCTGATATCATTTATAAATTTATGATATCACAGATGTAGAATATTGACAAATAAACAGTAATGCAACCCTGAAAATTCTATTTGAGAAACGAACCAAAGGTAACAAACCAAAGGTTCGTAAGAGTTCAAGGAACTCATTCAAAGAAAATTCAGAGAACAAATCCTTTATAACAGCAAGTAAAATTGCAACGGATATTTAGCCAGTTCAAAACTGGTGCTAGTATCAAAAACTTTTAAACATGAGAGTTTGATCCTGGCTCAGGATGAA